>JAHFBU010000022.1 GCA_023249795.1 Syntrophaceae bacterium | reverse complement strand
TTTCACGGTCGCTGCCATGAGCCAGTACGTTTGGCGGGGATATGAGTTGAGCCGGAACAGTGTCGTTATCCAGCCGTCGATGACGATCGGCTACAAAGGCTTCACCGCCAATCTCTGGGGAAATCTGGATACCAAACCCTATTCCCCCGTCGGCGCGTCGTACACAAGCGCTTTCAACGAAACGGATATGACTTTGTCCTATAGCAAGACACTGGGTTTGTTCACGGTAGGCGGCGGTTATATTTACTACGGTCTTGCTTCCTTGAACAAGGATGCACCGGATCGGTATGACTCCCAGGAACTCTTTGCCACGGTCTCTCTCAACACCCTGCTTACACCCACGCTGACGGTGTTCAAAGAGATCGATCACTATCGCAATTTGTATTTTTTGTTTGGAATCTCGCACAGCGTGGAATTGAACAAGATACTCTCGCTGAAACTGGCGGCGACGGCGGGCTATTTGTTGAGCACCGATGCGGACACCTACCCGAAGTTCGACAGCAGCGCCCTCCCCACGTCGGAGAAATTCAGCAATTTCCACGACGGGACACTCTCGATCAGCCTGCCGATCAAGGCAGCAAACTACATAACCGTCACGCCAAGCCTCTCCTATATCTTTCCGCTTACCGGCGATGCGAAGGACGAAATGAAAGGGTTCGGCTTGAAAGGGTCGGCGATGCCGACCGACAGGGACAGTTCGTTTATCGTTGGCGGGGTATCTGCGAGCTTCACGTTTTAGCGCCAAACAAAGAAACTCCCCGCGGTCCACCGCGGGGAGTTTCTTTGTCATCTTTTGTCATTCCCGCGGAAGCGGGAATCCGGTGAATACAATAGACATGGACTCCCGCTTTCGCGGGAGTCCCCGTTTGTGAAGCCAATTCAGACCCGATGGTCTTCCCGGATGATCACCCTGCTTCCCCCGCCGATGCCGGCGCTCCAGTCCTTGGGGGACTTGACCGATTTGAGCCGGTCGAGTTCACCGATACTTTTCAGCCTCCGGTAGATGAGCTGCCAGGCGCACGGCCGGTCTGCCCGCACCTCGCACCGCTCCTCCGTTGACCCGCTGCACGGGCCGTTGAGCATGTGCTTCGCGCACCGGGTGATCGGGCAGATGCCGCCATACTCATGGAGAACGCATTTGCCGCAGGCAATGCATTTTTCCGTCCAGGTGGCCCGCTCCTCGAGAATGCCGATAAACTCCGTATCGAGTCCGGCGTAGACCGGCTTGTCGTACCGCTCGGCAATCGCCTGGACCCCCGCGCCGCAGCCCAGCGAGAGGACGACATCGTTTCTCTTGATCGCATCGGCCGCCTTCTCGATGAAAATGTTGTCGCACTGCCGCTCGATTGTCAGCTCTTCGATCTCGAAATCGAGGTTCTTCAGTCTCGATGCGATTCTCAGGGCCGATGCATTGATGCTGACCTCGCGCTCCCCTCCGGCCAGGCAGACCGTAACGCAGGTGCCGCAGCCCAGAAGCAGGATCTTCTTTCGGCCTTTGAGTATATCGACGAGTTCGGGGATGCTTTTCCTTTGTGCTACTATCATATCCTGTTCTCCGCATTTGTTGATGGGCCAACGCGCTTCAAAGGGCTCGGTCCAAGTGTTTTCAGGGTGGCCAGCATCTCATTGATGTAATCGACAAACGGCCTGGCCCCTGCCGCCGATATGTTGATCATGCGGATGCGTTCCGCCTCCAGTCCGCTTTCGGAAAGAAACTTCCGCGTGTAACCGACCCTGCCTTTGGCCAGAAGATTGCCCTCCGTAAAATGGCAGCCGCCTTCGAGGCACCCCGCGACGAGGATTCCATCGGCGCCCCGTTCGAAGGCCTTCATAAAAAACTCCACTTCGAGCCTTCCCGTACAGGGGGTTCTTACAATGCGTACATTCGGAGGATATTGCAGTCTCATGGAGCCGGCCAGGTCCGCCGCGGAATAGGAGCAGTACTGGCAGCAGAATGCGATCAACCGGGGTTCAAAATTTTCGTTGCTCATAAATGGCCTCTATCTTCAATTGCAGTCGACGGTGGACGGTTCCCCAAGCAGCTCTTCCAGCATCGCATCGAACTGTCCGGTCTCGAAATGGTGGAGCTGAATCGCGCGGGCGGGACATTCGGAAACGCAGATCCCGCAGCCCATGCATTTGGCCGCCGCGATCTCCCCTTTGTTGTCCGCGTTCGCAAAAGGAGCGCCGTAGGGGCAGACGTGAACGCAGGTCATGCAGGAGATGCATTTGTCCTGATTGACCTCCGAGACCTGGGCGCCGACCTCCAGATGGGTCTTCGAGAGGACCGTCGCCGCCCTTGACGCGGCGGCGCGGGCCTGGGAGATATTCTCGTCCATCATCTTCGGCGAATGGGCCAGGCCGCACAGGTAGATCCCTTCGGTGGCGAAATCCACGGGGCGCAGCTTCACGTGTGCCTCCAGGAAGAATCCGTCGTTATTGATCTGGAGCTTCAGCATGTCCGAAAGCTGCCTGTTTCCGGCAGGTGCGCTGACGCCGGTGCTCAGGATGACATGATCGGCTTCGATCTCCACCCGGTCGTTGACGTCGGGGCTGTCGACTTGTACGAGAAGCCCATTGCCCTGCAAGACCTCCGGCGGATTCCCTTCGTTGTACCGGATGAAGACAATTCCGGCGTCGCGGGCCGCACGGTAGTACTTCTCCCTGAATCCGTAGGTCCTCATGTCGCGGTAGAGGATAAAGACGCGGGCATCCGGATGTTTTTTCTTGACGGCCAGGGCGTTCTTCACCGCCATGGAACAGCAGATGCGGCTGCAATAGGGACGTTCGTCGTTACGGGAGCCCGCGCATTGGATCATGACGATGTTCTTGGCGGCGCCGTCGAAACGGTCCTCGTGGAGTCTGTTTTCCAGCTCGGCCTGGGTCAGGACCTGGTCCGACTCGCCGTAGAGGAATCCAGAGGCTTTGGCCGCCTCCGCCCCCGTGGCCACAATGATGGCGCCGCACGAGATGTCGGTCTTGGCGACCTCGCCCCCGCCGTTGCCCTTCCCCCGTCCGGAGACGGACACGACGAATTTCCCGATATGCCCGCTGACTTTGACGACCTCGCTGTTGAGATGCACTTTGATGTTTCGGTGGCTCTGCGTCCGGTCCAGAAGATCGGAGAGGAAGCCGGCCGTATCGTTGCCTTCAAGGATGGTATGGACGTTTCGCATCTGCCCGCCCAGGGTTTCCGATTTTTCGACCAGGGAGACCTTGAATCCCTGATCCGCCAGCGAAAGGGCGGCGGTCATGCCGCTCAGTCCTCCTCCGATGACCACGCCGTCCTGCACGATGGCCAGGGACTCCCCCGCAAGCGGCCTCAGCAACCTCGCCCGGGCAATGGACATCCTCACGAGTTCGATCGCCTTTTGCGTGGCCAAATCCGGTTCGGTGGAATGGACCCAGGAACATTGGTCCCTGATGTTGGCCAGTTCGAAAAGGTAGGGGTTCAATCCCGCCTCGCGCAGGGTTTCGCGGAAGAGGGGTTCATGGGTGCGGGGGGTGCAGGAGGCGACCACCACGCGGTTGAGCCTGAATTCTTCAATCCGCTTCTTGATTTCGGAGAGGCTCGCGTCCGAGCAGGTGTACATGGTGTGCGAGGCGACCACCACATGAGGATCGCCGGAAATGGCCGCGGTCACCTTTTCCACATCCACCGTGGCGGCGATGTTGATGCCGCAATGGCAGACAAAAACGCCGATCCGCGGTTCGTCGTCGCCGTAATCATGCTCCAGCGGATAACTCTTTTTCGCAATCAGGGTATTTCGCGCCGAAGCCAGGAGCTCCATGGACATGGAGGCGGCGGCGCTGGCCTGGGTTACGGTCTCCGGTATATCCTTGGGTTCCTGGAATGCGCCCGCCACAAAAACGCCGGGTCTGGATGTTTCCAGCGGGAGGAACCGGCTCGTTTTGCAAAAGCCGAACTCGTTGAGTTCGATCCCCAACTGCGCCATGCCCGCCGAAACGTTCGGCTTGGGATCCAGGCCGACGGCCAGGACAACCAGATCGAAATCGCGTTCAATGGTCTTGAAATTTTCATCCACGTAGCGCAGCCTGACGTCCAGCGACCCCGGAACCTGGATGATGCGGGAGGGGATGCTCTTGATATATTCGATATTGTCCTTGCCCTTCGCCCGTTCGTAATACTGATCGAAGTCTTTGCCGAAGGCCCGGATATCCATATTGAAGATGGTGGCCGTGAGGCCCGCGACGTGTTCGCCGGCCACCAGGGCCTGCTTGGTCGTGGCCATGCAGCAGATTGATGAACAGTAAGGGTTTCCGGATTTCACATCCCGGGAACCGGCGCATTGAATCCAGGCGATTCGTTTGGCCTCCTTGCCGTCGTCCCTGCGGACGACGTGTCCGGCAAAAGGACCGGCCGCCGACAGCATCCGCTCGAACTGCACGCTGGTCAAAACGTTCCGGTAGCGGTTGAACCCGTACTCCCCCTTGCGCTCGGCATCGAATTCCTCGAAACCCGGCGTGAGGATGACGGAGCCGACATCCAGGACAACGGTCTCTTCCGTCATGGCGTGGTCAACGGCCTTCTTGTCGCAGGCGGCGACGCACTCCATGCACTCCGAGCAGAGGGCGCAGTTCAGACAGCGGTCGGCCTCCGCCGTGGCTTCTTCCACGGAGAAGCCGGCTTCAATCTCCCGGAAATCGACCGTCCGCTCGCCCGCCGGAAGCAGTGCCGCCTCGGCCCGTGCTCTCTTTTCGACGTTGTCCGTGGAGGGGAGATGCTCATCCGGCAGGGGCTTCAACGTATCGGAAAAACGGTCCGTCCGGAGCTCCCTTCCGCGCAGGTGGCGTTCGATCGATTCGGCGGCCCGCTTCCCGGCGGCGACGGCCTGGATGACGCTTCCGGGTCCGGTGGCATTTTCGCCGCCGGCGAAAATGCCCGGGACCGATGTCTCCAGCGTAACCGGATCGGCGGTGAAACAGCCCCGCTGCATGGCAAGGCCGCAGTGCGTGAGCAGATCGGGGCTGACCGCCTGGCCGATGGCCACGATGATCTGATCGGCGTCGATGGTTTTCAGATGGGTCGGATCGTAAAGCGGGCTGAAACGGCGGTTCTCGTCGAACACGCGGGTGCATTCCCGAAGTTCGATACCGGTGACGGACCCCTCGCCGATGATGCGGTTCGGCCCCCAGCCGTTGTGTATCACGATCCCCTCGGCGAGCGTGGCCGCGATCTCCTCCTTGTAGGCGGGCATTTCATCGCGTTTCTCCAGGGCCACCATCTCGACCTGCGTTGCCCCGAGCCTGAGGGCTGTTCGCGCCACGTCCACGGCCACGTTGCCCCCTCCGATGACCAGGACATGCCTGCCGACACGGGGTTTGTCATCCGCGCTTCCGGCCTGCCTCAGGAATTCCACGCCATAATCGACGCCGGAGGCCTCTTCGCCGGGAACCCCAAGCTTCCGGCTCACATGGGCGCCGGCGCTGATGAAGACGGCGCTGTATTCTTTCCGCAATTCTTCGATTGTTTTATCCGCGCCGATGCGGCAGTTTAAAATCATGCGGACGCCTTTGCGCCGGATGAGTTCCACCTCGTAGGCGAGAATGTCCTTGGGCAGGCGGTAGGCGGGGATTCCCCAGAGAAGCATGCCGCCCGCGGTTCCGGAGGCTTCGTAAACGGTCACCGCAAACCCGCTGTCCGCCAGATCCCCGGCCGCCGTGAGTCCCGCCGGTCCGGCGCCGAT
The DNA here is from genome assembly GCA_023249795.1 of Syntrophaceae bacterium. Classification (GTDB taxonomy): domain Bacteria; phylum Desulfobacterota; class Syntrophia; order Syntrophales; family UBA5619; genus UBA5619. The sequence goes on along the minus strand of JAHFBU010000022.1, from coordinate 6,158 downwards.
GATGGCAATCTTCGGGGCATTCGGCGCGGGGGACTTTTCCTCCGGGAGCGCCAGTTCACCCGCATTCACCATCTTGATTTCCTGGTCCACGGCGAACCGCTTGAGCTGCCTTATGGCCAGCGCGGAATCCACATTGGCGCGGGTGCAGGCGGTCTCGCAGGGGGCGGGGCAGACCCGGCCGCAGATCCCCGCGAGGGGATTTCTCTCGCGGATGAGGTTCGCCGCCTTGACGTACTCCTTCTTCCTGATGAGCTGGATATACCCCTGGACGTTGATGTTGGCGGGACACTCCATTCTGCACGGCGAGTGCCCCAGCTTCAGGATCCTGGGCTTATTGGGGATCGCCTGGGCGGAATATTTCTGGATGACTTTCCTTTTTCCCAGGTCGCGGTTGTAGCGGTCGTCGATTTCAACCGGGCAGGCCTTGGTGCAATCCCCGCAATCGTTGCAGATTTTCTCGTCGATGTAGCGGGGGGACTTCCTGACATGGGCCTTGAAATTTCCCGGCGTCCCTTCCAGTTTCTCCAGTTTGGAGAGCGTCAGGATTTCTATATTGAGATTTCGGGCGCACTCGACCAGCTTGGGGGAGACGATGCAGGTCGCGCAATCGCCGGTCGGGAACGTCTTGTCCAGATGGGCCATCATCCCGCCGATGGCGGCCGAACTCTCGACCAGATAAACCTTGAATCCCGAATTGGCCAGATCGAGGGAGGCCTGGACGCCGGCGATGCCTCCCCCCTGCACGAGGACGGCGCCGATTTTTTTCTTTTTACCTTTTTCCATGATTATGACCTTACCGATGATCTGACGTGATTCATCGCCTCCTTGGGCGAAACGATCAGCTTGTCCAGTCCGAGCGCCTCCTCCGACATGCCCAGACACAATCCCATGAGCTGCGAAATGTAAATGATCGGCATGTTGTAGCGCCTGCCCAGGGTTCTGAAGATGTCATCCTGCCGCATGTCCAGATTGATCTGGCACATGGGGCAGGCGACGGCCAGACATTCCGCGCCGGAATCCCTCGCCATGGCGAGGACCGATTCGGAGAGTCTGACGACAAGATCCGACCGGGTCAGCGTGAGCGAGCCGCCGCAGCATTCGACCTTGTGCGGCCAGTCGAGCGCCACGCCGCCCATGGCGGTTATGAGCTTGTCCATGTAAACGGGGTTTTCCGGATCGTCGAACCCCGCGATTTCCGGGGGGCGCACCATGAGGCATCCATAGTAGGACGCCACCTTCAACCCTCCGAGGGAGTGGGTCAGCGCCTTTTTAAAGGCGGGAAGCCCGATATCCTCGATCACGATTTCCACGAAATGACGCACCTTGACGGCGCCGTCATAATCCCGCCCCAGGGCGGCGGAAACGATCTTCCTCTTTAGGGGATTCGTGGATATTTCATGGTTGGCGATCTTCATCCGGCTGTAGCAGGAGGCGCAGCTCACCACCATGTCCAGCCCCATATCCTTCACTTTCAAAAGATTGGCGGCCGCGAGCGACAGCGAGAGGTCATGATCGACCTGGTGGGCCATGGTGGTTCCGCAGCACGACCATGCCTCGGGTTCCGCAAATGCGATCCCCAGCGCGGGGGCCACGGCCACGGTGGACCGGTACAGGTCGCGGGCCGTCGATTCCGCCGAACACCCCGGGTAATAGGCGTATTTCATTTCGACTTCTTCCTTGTCTCTTCCAGGTTGTTGAATATCCGTTTCACCATTTTCCGGTCGGCCCCGCGGGGGGGCAGGAGGGCGATCTTCCCCTTCTTCAGTATGGACGGCAGTTTATCGAGATCCTTTCCATAGGAGGCCGTGCCCGCCTTGTACAGGGCCAAGGCCCCCAGATCGTAGGTCCGCCCGAAGGTCCTGATGGTTCCCAGGAGCAGCCTGTTCATCAGTGGCATGTTCCCCCGCGGCCTTGCGGCGTTTTTCGCTTCGGCCAGCACGCGCAGGGCATCCATCACCTCGGCCATGTTGATCTCCATGGGGCAGCGGCTGAAGCAGGTGGCGCAGGAAGCGCAGATCCAGATGATCTCGCTGTCCAGCAGCTCTTCTCCGGCACCGAGTTGCAGCCTTTTGATGATTTCCGAGGGGGAGGGCGTTGTGAAGCCCGATACGGGACATCCGTTTGTGCACTTCCTGCATTGCAGGCAGCCGTTGATGTCGATTCCCGATATCTCTTTGACCTGATCGATGATTCCCCGGCCGGCGGCCGCTCTTTTGATTTTTATTGGCATAGGGTTTATCTGCTCTTCCATGCGGTTTGGATAATCCGGGTTTTAAGACGCCCGAGGCCCGTTCTCCGCTACGTTTCTTCTTCCTTGTATTCGTCGCTCGTCAGGTCGTCATCCTCAAGTTCGGCCGCTCCCCCCGCGACAAACGGCACGACCTTGCGGTAGACCTGCAAAGGGTTCATCGGCGCGCCGTTTACTTTCAGCAGCTCTTCGATTCTGACCTGGAAGAGCCGCTCGTTCTCTTCCAGATAGGGCAGGATGAGTTCCCAGTCTTTTTTCGAGAGCGGCGCGATCATCCCGCCGTTGAGCTGCTGATCCACCAGGGTCTTGCCGGGGTCGCGGACATAGATGGCGCCTCCCGACGCGAGGGAAAAGATGTTGCTGCCCGGGTAGGGCTCGTTCATCAGGACAAGGGTCCCGTCGTCGGCAAATTTCACGCCGTTCAACACGACGAACCCGCCGCCGTTGTGGGGATCGCCCGCCATGAAGGATTCGCCCAGAAAGTCAAGGCAGGTGCCGTTGATGACCACGCGGGGTTTCCCGACGGAGTTGATCAGCGGCCGTCCCGCGGCATTCCCCATGACGTAGATCTCTCCGCCCTTGGCGCCGTAGAGAAAGGTCTGTCCCACGTCGCCGTAGATGACCAGTTTCCCGCGTTTGATAATCTGTCCCAACTGGTCCTGGGCATTGCCGTGCACGGAGATCGTCATCCCGTCGATTCCGGACGCCAGGTAGTCGCCCGAACTGCCGTAAACGTCGATGCTCACATCATCGGTCTCAGGCCCGAGGCCGTTGCCGATATAGCGCTGGCCGATGCAGCCGAAGGCGATGAAACGGCGCCATCCCATCATGTAGGCGTCCATCAGAAGGGAGGCATCGCTCTTGTCCCCTTCCGGGGGGAAGCCGAAGGCATCGATCACCAGGGTCGTTTCATTTTGCAGCGGGGCGCGCAGGGCGCCACTGCCGGCAAAGTCGATCAGCCGGTATTCGACGCCCGAAGTCTCCTTCCCCCGGTCGAGGCGCGGCAGCCCTTTCAGGAGCCTGTCGAGTTCGCCCCTCAGGATATGGAGGAGATGGCTTCGCTTCTTCGTGCCCGTCGGGTAGCGCAGATCGTTGAGCATGGTCAGGGCCTGGATCGCGATCCCGATGGTATCGGTATTTTTGGCACTGTCGACAATCACGCGGCAGGCGGCGCGCAGATCGTCATAACCCCAGACGGCCATCTGGTTCCGGAGGTAGCGATACAGAGCCGCTGCGTCGGTTTCCGCCAATTGCCTGATCTTCTGTTCGACATCGCATTCGATTTCCCGCTGAAGATAGGATTGAGACGCAAAATCGTACGCCTCGGTCCCCTTCGGCAGCGAAACGGGATTGCCGAATTTGTCGGCGCAGGTCAGCCGCAGCCGGCCGGATTCCGGCGTGAGGTTGAAAATGAAGGCGCCTCCGTCGGTATGGCTTCCTCCGCGGGCGTTCCAGTAACGGTCGGCCACGGGACAGATGCGGATATCGTCTTTGGACAGACTCAGCAGCGTTGCGTCGATGGCCTGTTTCTCCGAGGCGATGAGCCCGACCTGCACCTCCCCGTCGCAGAAGGCGAAGACCTGCGGACGGAGCATGGCCGTGTCCGTGATGCCCAGAAGCTGGAACTGTTTTTCGGCCACATTGTTCCGGGCAATAATAAAAAACCAGGGTCCATCCGGGGAACCGTGGATATGGGTGGCCTGGATGGCCCGGTAGAGTTTCTTCTTCGTTTCCGGAAGGCGGTCAAAGTCCAACTCGGAGGTCGGCGCCAGGGCTTCGATGATATGTTCGAGGGGGTAATGGTACGTCCGGTTCAGAAGGTCGAACAGCAGGACGGAGACCTCGGTGTCCGTGAGAAACTGCGGCCGGATGTGGCGCTGCAGCAGGTGTTCGCAGACGGAATGATAGTTGGCGAAGTCCCCGTTGTGGACCAGCGCGATGTTGACGCCCGTAAAGGGGTGGGCGCCGGCCGGGTGCCAGACGCGTCCCTTGGTCGGAAACCGCTGGTGGGCGATCCAGACATGGGCGCGGAGATCCCTGACCTTGTAGTAATCGACGATGGCCTCGGCGAATCCGACCACTTTGAGAATCATGATGTTCCGGCCGTGGGAGAGAACAAAGGCCCTTTTGTCTCCGACGGCGGAGTAAAACATCTGGTTGAGTTTGAAGCTATTCTGGTTGAGATATTCCTCCTCGGCCTCCCGGCGGTCGAGATCCTGAAAGTTGTGTTCGAGGATGAAACGATCGAGGACATCCGGCTTGACCCTCACAAAATAGCGGCACACATCGGGAGGCTTTACCTGCAGCCCGGGAATCGCTTTCCAGTCATCGGCCGTATCGAGCATCCGGGATGAGGCGATGTCGAAATGGGGGTTGATAAAAAGGCCCTCAACCTCATCCTTGACCTCCGGCTCCAGGAAGGCGACATGGAGCATGTAATGGTCTTCCAGGATCTCCCGGCTGACGCCCATCTGTTCCGGGACGAACCCGATTGCGGCGATGCCCCCGCCTTTGCCGTTTCCACGGTTGTGCATCTGCTTGGAGGGCTCATAGATGTGCTTGCCGGGGACCGGCTCGGTGCAGCAGAAACCCACAACGCCGCACCCGCCCTCTTCTTCGCTTTTTCTGACGGTGGCCGGCAGATCGAATGCTTCGATCAATTTCTTCTTGGAGTCGATGACCCGCATGATCAGTTCGTTGTTCACGATTTAAGCTCCGCAACATCGTTGGTATAATCGAGATGCATCAGGAGATCGGAACGTCCCCTGAGCATCGATACGCTTCTTAAGCCCAGACGCTGGAGAATACCGACGAGTTCGTTTCGCCAGGCGTTGTACAGGTTGATAATCCTCTGGGCCCCCCACTCAAGATCGATCTTCCGGGCAAGCGACTTGTCGGTGGTCGCGATGCCCCGGGGACATCCGCGGCCCGTCGAGCAGCGCGCGCACCGGACGCATCCCAGGGCCACCAGCTCCGCCGTGCCGATGACGACGCCGTCGGCGCCCAGGGCGATCGCCTTGGCGACATCGTAAGGGTTGCGGATGCCGCCGCTGGCCACCAGGGTCACCTGCTCCCGGGCGCCTTCATCCGCGAGAAAGTTGTGCACCTTGGAGATGGCGTATTCGATCGGCATGGCGATATTTTTCTTGGCGATGTCGGGTGCTGCGCCCGTGCCGCCGTAACCGCCGTCCAGATGGATGATATGCGTTCCCGCCGAGTAGCTGCCCACGGCGACCATGTCCACGTCGTTCGGAGTCGATACCTTCGTCGAGATCAGCGCCCGCCTGTTGATGTGTTTGATCCAGTCGATATGCTTCATATGATCTTCGATGGAGTAAACGCTGTGAAACGGAAAGGGGGAGAACAGGGGTATCCCGACGATCGTTTCGCGCATCTTGGCGACGGCATCGGTGTTCTTGTCACCCAGCAGATGCCCGCCCAGCCCCGGTTTTGCCCCCTGGGCGTATTTGAATTCGATGATGGGAACGCGCTGGATCGTCTCTTCGCGGACGCCGAAAAGGCCGGTTGCCACCTGCGTGATCATGTGATCGTCGTAAGGCCGCATCCGCTCCATGAAGCCGCCTTCACCCGTGCAGGTGAAGGTGTTCCAGGCCACGGCCGCACGGGCCTTCGAAAGCTGGGTGGTGTTGCTGACGGAACCGAAGGACATGCCTCCGCCATACCACGGCACATCAATCCGGATCCGGGCACGGCCGTCGTGACGGCGGTTCAGTTCAAGGCCGGTATCAATTTCGTCTCTCCGGAGTTCGACGGGCGGTTTTTCCGGGAACTTGAACCGGATGCGGTCAAAGCCGCCGCCCGAGTTACCCGTTTCGAATTCGTAACCGTAACCCGCGGGAGGGATCTCGCCGCTTTCCGCCATCTTCCATGAGGCGAGAATCATTTCGGC
>JAHFBU010000226.1 GCA_023249795.1 Syntrophaceae bacterium | reverse complement strand
AATGCATTCCCCTGATGGTCCCTTTTGCCGTGGTTATGGAATGGTTCATCTGTACAATTTGACCGTCGTGGCCGATGGCTTTAAGTTCCTCAAGACAGAAGATACGGCCGAACGCGCCCCTGCTGTCGCTGATGAGCCTGGGTTCGATGATGTAAGCGCCGTCGAGGGGCGTTGCGAGAAATTTCAAGAAGCGTCTCCTCTCCTGCAGGACAGTTCCCCATACGCCCGGATCTGAGCCTCCGTCGTGGTACGGAGCGAGGAGGGATCGTCCCGAAAAAACCCGTACCACTCGACAGTCCATCGGAGGGCCTCGTCAAGGTTCAAACAAGGCATCCACCCGAGACCGGAACGAGCCTTGGAGCAGTCAAGCTTGAGAAGACTTGCTTCCTGTGGGTGCGTATCCTTGTCGTATTCCCAAGACGCCCCCGGACCCCATAAAGAGATGAACCGTTCCACCAGCCAGCCCACCTCCCGGACCCCTGTTTCGAGGGGACCGAAATTCCAGGCACCTCCAAAGGCGGTTCCTCCTGCATAGAGTCTCTCCGCCAGGATGAGGTATCCCGCAAGGGGCTCAAGGACATGTTCCCAGGGCCGGGTCGCCCGGGGATAGCGAATACGGACGGGTCTGTTCCCAAGGCAGGCCCGGACCATATCGGGAACGATTCGGTCTTCGGCAAAATCTCCGCCGCCGATCACGTTGCCTGCCCGGGCCGAAGCGATGGCAACGCCGTGCTCTCCATACCGATCCTCCGGAAAGTAGGAACGGAGATAGGCCGCCGTCACAAGTTCAGCGCACCCCTTGCTGCTGGAATAGGGGTCATGGCCACCCATGGCATCGCTTTCCCGGTATCCCCGGACCCACTCCCGGTTTTCATAACACTTGTCGCTGGTCACGACGACCACGGCCCGGACGGAATCCGACCGGCGGACGGCTTCCAGCAGGTTCACCGTCCCCATGACGTTTGTCCCGTAGGTCCCCACGGGATCGCGATAGGATTGCCGCACCAAGGACTGGGCGGCAAGATGAATAACGACTTCGGGTCCGAACTCCTTCATGCCCTTTGCCAGACGATCCAGATCCCTGACGTCGCCGTGGATGGAAGCTACATCCTTCCCGGCATCCACCAGATCGAACAGACTCGGACGGGTGGGAGGGTCCAACGCATAACCGCACACATCCGCACCCAGTGACTTCAAAATCAGACAAAGCCAGGCGCCCTTGAATCCGGTATGTCCCGTGATGAAAACCTTCCTGTTACGAAAGAAGCTTCCCATGATCTCCTGCCCGCAGCCCATACTCAAGCCCAGACCTTCCATGCGGCTTTCCCCTCTTCCCAGAGCCGGTTGAGGTACTCCGCATCCCGGATGGTGTCCATGCAGGCCCAGAAACCGTTGTGTTTGAAGACCATCAACTGGCCCTCATCGGCAATCTTCTCCATGGGTCCGTACTCGAGATCGCATGATTCGTCAGGCGTCAGATAGTCGAATATCTTGCGGTTCAGAACGAAGAACCCTCCGTTGATCAGTCCCGTGTCCGAAGAGTCCGGCTTTTCGCGAAAGGAGAGGACCCGGTTGCCGTCCATCTTGAGCTCCCCGAACCGGGAGGCTGGATTAACCCCCGTGACGGTTGCGATCTTGCCGTGGGAATGATGAAAATCGATGAGGGTCTGGATATTCACGTCCGCCAGACCGTCGCCATAGGTCAAAAGAAAGGTGTCATCGGTGATATATTTTTCGACACGCTTCAGACGCCCCCCCTTGAGGGTCTTTTCCCCGGTGTCGGTCATGGTGATCCGCCAGCCCGATTCTTCATGGCTGTTATGGATGGACAACTGCTCGGACCGGCCCAGCTCGATGGTGACATCGTTGTTCATCAGCTCATAATGGCAAAAATAATCCTTGATCGTATCACCCCGGTAGCCGAGGGCCAGGACAAAATCCGTGTGGCGATAGCGGGCGTAGGTCTTCATGATGTGCCATAGAATGGGCCGGGCACCGATATGCACCATGGGCTTGGGCTTGAATTCCGTCTCTTCCCGGAGCCTCGTTCCCGCTCCGCCGCAAAGGATAACCACCTGCATGTTCAAATCCCTTTCTGTTTATGATTTTTCGAAGACCTCCGGATACTCCCCGTTGGCTTTCCGGAAATCCTCGACCTGGCCGATGTCCAGCCAGTATTCCCGTATCGGAAATACCGAGACGCTCATCCGGCGCTCGCGCAGAAGATTGAAAAGGTCCGTCATATCGAAGCAGCGATCCGATGGAATGAGCGAGAGGACCTCCGGTTCGAGAACATAGATGCCCGCGTTCACGAGGAACGTCTGGACAGGCTTTTCGTCAATCCCGGAAAGGCTGGCCCCCTCGACCTGAATAACGCCGTAAGGGACCTGGTAATGGTATTCCCGGACGCACATTGTTCCGCGGGCGTTGCTGTCCGCATGGAAATTCATCAACTGCCGGATGTTGGCCTTGGTCAGAACATCGCCGTTCATGACGAGGAAGGAACTCTCAGGCCGGTGCGGGAGCAGGCCGAGCGCGCCCGCCGTGCCGAGGGGGCTCTCCTCGCGGAGGTAGCGGATCTCCACGCCGAACCGCGAACCGTCGCCGAAGTGTTCTTCGATCATCTCCGCCTTGTAATGGACGGAGATGTAAAAACGGCGGAACCCGTGGCCGGCAAAATTCTCCACGATCGTCTCCAGGACCGGCTTGCCTCCGATCTTGAGCATGGGTTTCGGCCGGTCGTCCGTCAGCGGCTGGAGCCTCTTTCCCACCCCGCCCGCCATGAGGACCACCCAGTTCTCCCGCTCCTGCGGACCGATCAGATCGACCAGCCGCCGCAGATCCACGACCCTTCCCTCCGCATCCAGAACCGGGACATGGCGCAGATCCTTCATCTTCATCATGGCCAGCAGCTCATCACGCGAGACGTCGGCGGTCGCGGTGGTCGGATGGGTGAACATGATCCGGGAGACGGGTTCCGTAAGCGAAACGTTTTTGAGAATCGCCCGGCGCACGTCACCGTCCGTGGCCGTCCCCAGAAGCCTTCCCGCGGCATCGACGATCAGCGCGATCTGAAGCGCGCTGTTGTCGATGATCCTCAGCGTCTCCAGGATCGGTGTTTCCGGGGAAACCAGGGTCGAATGCCAGTTCTTCAAGCCATTCCTCCGATATCGAAAAATCTCTTCTTCAGGACATTGTCGAGCGAAACCGTTTTGAGGATGCAATGAATGGCTTCGGCGGCGCCCCCCTTGTCAAACGGATTCTCCACCCCCTTGAGCAAC
>JAHFBU010000225.1 GCA_023249795.1 Syntrophaceae bacterium | reverse complement strand
TGATCGCAGAGTTCTTTTAGATGCAGTTCTAAATCGAGCGGCATATTACAGTTTCTCCTATAAATTCGATCACGATCAGTAAGCTAACGTGCCAGTCAGCCGCGCGCGTAGCGCGTCGGCTGAAGTGGCGGGTTGGGCGGTCGTCTCTTAGTGTGGTTCACCAAGACTCCGAGTCGGTTGAGAATTCAAGGCTCTGGATCAGTGGGTCCGCAAAATACTTCCTCACCCAGCCTGGAGTCATACTCCAAGAGATTAACCCTGAGCGGCCGGGGTAGAGATACTCGATGTGCGCCTTCGAGACGAGAAACACCGAGACTCGCTGGGCGGCGTCCACTACGATTGCAAAGTAGGGAACGCACTGAAAGGCGGTGCACGCAGCCTCGACCTTAGCAAAATCCTCGGCGCGACCGATGTTCACGGACTCGGCTTCCTTGCCGGGAAGGCGGCTCCGCGTCTTCACGGAGATGCCAAGGCGTTCGTCGGACCTGGGCCGCTTGGCAATAAGGTCGATACCCGTGTGGTCCACACGAGCACACTCAAAACCTGACCGCGAGAGCCAGTAGAGCACAAGGGCCTCTCCGAAGTCTCCTGTAATCTTTGCGTGCCGGCTACTCTTCTCCATTGTCATTGCCCATTGCATTCTACGGGCCGGTGGTTCGCCCAACAAGTTATCCTATAGTTTCTGGATATCTCCACTTCGATCTGGAATCTGTCAGGATCCCCGGCAACAGCCATACGATAAAACATTTGCTCTCATGGCTTGCCGGCTTCTGTTATCCCTCTTTAAATACTGTAAGTTGCTTATAAATCCCCTGACAATAATTATGCAATCCTTTTTTCGCAAAGATCCTCAGAACGTATCGAGGATGGGTAAAGCATTGATAAATGCCCGAGGAAGAAAGGCTTTACAAGAGCCGACGTTTTCCGGTATATCCCGACTGTACGAAAAGCCACGACATTTCGTTTCTCTTAAGGCCCCCGGTTTTGCTGGAGGCGGTCACTTTCCAGGAGGTCGGCAGTACGATGCTCAGGATACCTTTCATTGTGTTTGGTCTGATCCTGTTTCTGCTCCTCTCCTCGCCTGGTCTCTGCGTTGAAAAGTGTGTGCTGACGGAGGGGGAGTAGGTCATCGTCGGCGGGGATATCCCCTCGGCCAATACAGAGGCGGTCGCGCGGGCGAAATGGGCCGCGATAGAGCAGACGGTCGGCACGGAGGTCAAGGCGGGGAGCATCGTTCAGGATTTCACCCTTGTCGCGGAGGCCATGGGGAACCGGTCAAAGTTACAGGAGCAGTTGAAGAAATAATCGGGTTTGTTGTTATTCACCCTATTTTGCAGGTAGGTCGGCCCTCTCTCGGTGAAAGGAAAAAGGAGTGGTTCCCATGATCGACAATCTCCTGACGATATTCAATACCTTCCGGATTCAGGATGTTCTGGACATCGCCATCATCTCGGTCATGATCTCGGCGCTGCTGATCTGGTTCAAGGATCGGGCGTCCCGTTTCGTGTTCTGGGGCATCATACTGCTCGGAGTGGTCTATATCCTCGCCCGCTTCTTTCAGCTCTATCTGACCGCCGTGGTCCTTCAGTCCTTCTTCGCGATCCTGCTGTTTGTCCTCGTGGTCATCTTTCAGGAGGATCTCCGACGTTTCTTCGAACGCCTGGCCCTGCTGGGACGTTTCCATAAGCGGTTCTTCGCGGTCGCCGCATTCAACGAGAGCGCCGAGATTCTTGCCCAGACCGCCGCCGACCTCGCACGAAAAAAGGTCGGCGCCCTGATCGTTCTCCAGGGACAAGATCCCCTCGACCGCCACCTTACCGGGGGAAGGAACCTCGACGGCATCCTGAGCCAGCAGCTTCTGGAGAGCATCTTCGATCCCCATTCGAGCGGTCACGACGGCGCCGTCCTCATCGACGGCAACCGGGTGATGCGCTTCGGCTGCCATCTGCCACTCTCGGCAAACGCCGCCCGGCACGGCAGTCTGGGCCTTCGCCACACGGCGGCCCTCGGACTTTCGGAGCGGTCAGACGCGATCTGCATCGTGGTTTCCGAGGAGCGGGGCAGCATCTCGCTTGCAAAAGGAGAGTCTATCCACGAAATCGCAAATGCCTCGGCCCTCCGCATCGAATTGGAGGCCTTCTTCGCCCGGCGGGCGCCCATCGCCAAGACGAGGCCGCTGATCCGATGGTTGAAGGAAAATCAGAGGGAGAAGGTGATCGCCGTCGCGCTGGCCTGCATCCTCTGGTTTGCTTTCGGCTATCAGCGAGAGACGATCCAGCGTGATTTCACGGTTCCCATCGAATACCGGAACGCCCCGGCGGAATGGGTTCTGGAGGAACCCAAGGCCACGGAGGTGAAGGTGATGCTGATGGGGCATGCCCAGGCTTTTCAACTCCTCAGTCCGGAGAATCTCAAGGTCTCCGTCGACCTCGCTAAACTCCAGCCAGGCAGGCAGGAGGTTGTCCTCACGAGCGCAATGGTGAAGGCCCCCTCGAACCTTGCCGTCGCGGGGATCAGCCCCGATCGGATTGCGGTCGTCACCTCGCGTCTGATCTCCATGTCCGTCCCCATCGAGGTGCTGACGGAAAGCACCCCGCCGCGGGGTCTTGCAATTCAGAAGATCACGGCCACTCCCGCCGAGGTAAGAATCCTCATCCCCCGCAAACTTCGCGGCAAACGAATCAGAATCCTGACCGAGCCAATCGATCTGGCGCAATTGGATGTCCAGAAGGCATTCGCGCCGTCTCTGCGGTACCCGCCGGATATTCAGTTTACGGGGGGAAAGATGCCGGCCGTCCGGGTTGTCGTCAAGACACGGCAGGAGTCGGCGCCATCCGCGCGCTGATATTCAGCGGAACGCCTCTTTTCGCAACCCGTATCTGCGCATGAGTTTGCTGATCTGACGGACCGTGACGTCGGCGGACTCCGCCGTCCGGTTGATCCGGCCGCCGTTCCGGGCGAGAATCTCCCGGAGATAGCTTTTCTCCGCCTCCGCGACGGCCCGTCGGCGCGCCTCCGCCAGAGTGGTGCCTGCACCGGAGGAGAGCGGAGCGACAAAAGGTGTGCCGGTGAAGAGTTCCGCCGGGAAACTCGCCGGGGTCAGGATGGAAGAAGTCTCCAGGATGCAGGCCCGCTCGACGAGGTTTTCCAGTTCGCGGATGTTGCCGGGCCAGGAATAGCGCTGAAACGCGTCCATCACCTGGGGGTGGACGTAGTGGATTCCCCGTTTGTTGAAGCGGTTCATCTGCCGCAAAAAGAGCTCCGTGAGTTGCGGGATATCCTCCCG
>JAHFBU010000224.1 GCA_023249795.1 Syntrophaceae bacterium | reverse complement strand
GACAAAATCAGTTTCGCAGTTCTCATCTATCATGACGCCGATCTTTCCCCCCATGTGGATGTAAGAGGCAACGGCGCCTTCCTTGGCCGCCTTGGAAGAACGCTTCGTCGCGGCCGACATCCCCTTCTTGCGCAGAAAATCGATCGCATTCTCAAAATCGCCCTTCTCAGCCGTGAGCGCCTCTTTGCAATCCATCATACCGGCACCCGTCTTGACCCGTAACTCCTTCACCATCGCTGATGTAATATCCAATTTACCTTCCCTCCTCTGCAATGTTCTGACCTTCGCCGAATTCGGAACCTTTGGTTTCAACGCTCTCAGGAACATCGGCCTCGCCGCTTTGAGTCTGGGAGGTTGCTACAGGTTGATTTTTCTTGTCGCTCTCCGACTGCAGGCGCTCCTCAAAACGTTTTTTCCCTTCCAGAACGGCCTCGGAAATCTTCGACAAGAAAAGCTTGATCGCCCGGATGGCATCGTCATTGCCGGGAATGATGTAATCGATCAAATCCGGATCGCAATTCGTATCCACCATTGCGACAATGGGGATCTTGAGTTTTCTCGCCTCAGTAACGGCAATGATCTCCCGCTTGGGATCGACAACGAAAATACCCTTCGGGACACTCTTCATGGCCCGGATCCCTCCCAGGACCTTGACGAGCTTCTCCCGATCCTTTTGGAGACCCATGATCTCCTTTTTAGGAAAAGCCTTGATGCTGTCATCGGCGAACATCCTGTCGAGTTCGTTCAAACGGTCGATACTCTTCTTTATGGTCGAAAAGTTGGTCAGCATACCGCCCAGCCAGCGCTGATTGACGTATGGCATGCCGCATCTTTCGGCCTCCTCGCGAACAGACTCTTGCGATTGCTTCTTGGTGCCGATAAATAGGATCTCTCCACCCTGCGAAACCGTTTCCAGAACGTACTGATAGGCTTTCTGAAACATCCCGACCGTCTGTTGGAGATCGATGATGTAGATCCCATTGCGGGCACCAAATATGTACGGTTTCATTTTGGGGTTCCATTTATTGGTCTGGTGACCAAAGTGAACCCCCGCCTCAAGCAACAACTTCATTGAAATGCCGGCCATTCTTAATTCCTCCCTTTATGTTTTTTTCCTCCATCCCCATCCTCTTGATCGGAAACCTTTCGTTTTCAAAAGGCAACCTCCGTCAATCCGGGGATGTGCGAATTCGGGGTGGCTGATAACACATAGAATTAAAATAATCAAGGAGAAATGCCGTATCAGGTATGATAACGGGCGTTGATTTTCACGTAGTCGAAGGAGAGATCGGAGGCATAGACCGTCCAGGATTGGCGCCCCAACCCTAGCCCAAGCCGCACCCGAATTTCCGGCCGCTTCATAATTTCGGCAAGCCCGTCCTTCGGAGCATTCGTGCCCTTACCCTCAGCGAACAGCGGAATATCTTCCATAAAAAGGCGCACCCGGTCAACCGGAAGATCGATATCGAGAGATCCGGCGGCGGAAATGATCCGTCCCCAGTTCGGATCCTCACCGAAAAAAGCCGTCTTGACGAGGTTCGAATTGGCGACCGCATAGGCGATCCGTTGTGCATCCCGGCGCGTTTTTGCTTCCGTTACCGTGATTTCGATCATCTTGGTGGCTCCTTCGCCATCGCGAACCAATGCGCGCGCGAGTTCGGAGAGCAGGTCAGAGAGGAGTTCTCCGAAACGTCCAAGATCACGGGAACCCCGTTTGACTTCCGGATTGTCCGCCAGCCCATTGGCGAGGATGAGCGCCGTGTCATTCGTGCTCATACAGCCATCTACTGTGACTGCGTTGAAACTACAGGCAATCGACCGCTTGAATATAAGGTCAAGGGCGTCCCGGGCGATAGCGGCATCGGTCATGATAAATGCGAGCATCGTCGCCATGTTCGGCTGGATCATCCCCGCCCCTTTGGCGATGCCGCACAAGGTGATTTCCTTGCGTCCGATTATACCTTTCCGGCACGCGATCTTGGGAAAGCGGTCGGTCGTCATGATCCCCGCCTCTGCATCCGGGATCCCGCCGGAATGGAGCCCGGCAACGAGTTTTTTCATTCCTGCGCTGATCTTCTGCAGCGGCAAGCGTGGACCGATGACGCCGGTCGAGGCCACGAGAACCGTTTGATCGGGAATCCCAAGTGCGGCAGAGGCGGCTTTTGAAACCACCAAGGCGTCTGCGATTCCCTCCGGCCCAGTCGCTGCGTTGGCTATGCCGCTGTTGGCAATAACCGCATGCGCGATCCCGGAGCGGATCCTCTCTTGATCAATGAGAACCGGCGCCGCCTTGAAGCTGTTCGTCGTAAACACACCCGCCACTGTCGCCGGGCGAACAGTATAGATCAGCGCAAGATCCGGGCCGCCTTCCGTCTTGATTCCCGTGTGGATTCCATTTGCAAGAAACCCGGGGACTCTGTAGTCATCCGATGTTTGCATAGCATCCTCGATATAACGCCACGCGGCCTTTCCGAATTGAAGAGGCTACTGGCCGCAGCACTTCTTGTATTTTTTGCCGCTGCCGCATGGGCATGGATCATTCCGGCCGATCTTGGCCGCATCCCGTTTAATGGTGGCCAATACCGGGGTATCCTCCCCACGTGACATGATGTAATTCTGTCGTTGTTTCTCTTCAATCTTTTGCACTTCTTCCTCACGGCGGATCTGAACCAGGCAGAGCTTCTCGACGCTATCCTGCTTGATGCGGCTGATCATGTCCATGAACATGTCGTAGCCCTCTTTTTGATACTCGCGGATCGGATCTTTCTGGCCGTATCCCCGCAGGCCGATTCCCTCTTTGAGGTGATCCATGGCGAGGAGATGCTCTTTCCATTGCGTATCAATGGACTGAAGCATGATCATCCTCATCAAATAATCCATCAGGGGTTTGCCGTACTCGGTTTCCTTGTTCCGGAGGAGCGCCTTGACTTCTGTGACGATTCTTTCGCAGATCACCTCCGCACTGAGTACGCCATCCGTCTCGGAGACATTCAGCTTCAGTGTGAAATGTCGGAAGATTTCATCGTCTATTCCCTTGAGATCCCAGTCTTCGGCCGGGCGTTTCTCGTCAACATACCCCGCGACGATTTCCTCAACCATCTCATCGAGCATCTCATCCACATCTTCCCGAAGGCCCTCACCCTTGAGGACCTTTTTACGCTGTTCGTATATCACCTGCCTCTGGCGGTTCATGACGTCGTCATACTCAAGGAGATGCTTCCGGATGTCGAAATTCTGCCCCTCAACCCGCTTCTGGGCGTTTTCAATGGCCTTCGAGATCAGCCGATGCTCAATCGGCTGC
>JAHFBU010000021.1 GCA_023249795.1 Syntrophaceae bacterium | reverse complement strand
TCCATACCGCCCTGTGATCGTTTTTCATAAACTGAAGCCTCCGCATGCAAGGGGTTTGATGACTGCTGTTTTCATCGGTAACGCGTTATTTCGCTTTATAAAGTCCTTTGGGGAAGGAATATAGGAAGAACGGTCCTGCATGTCAAGGCAATATTGGCAATCGGGCCGGAGGTGATGATTCGGAGAAGTGCCATCGGCAATCCTTTGCCGATGCCACTACCATTGAGAAAATGAGCTGTCAAAAAAAGGGAGGTAAAACAAAAGCTAATGAGGGTCTTCCCCTGGCGACCCGGATAAAGATATATTGACAAAGATTCCTTTTCCAATTATTCAAAGAACCAAGGGGGAAATTTGGACCCCTTGGAAGAATGTTTGGCGATAAAGATTAACATCCCTAAAATTATAAAGAAAATAGACAAACTGAGGGACGAACGTTCAACGGAGACGGAAAGTCTTTTTCGATCCTCATGGGGAAAAAGAATATGATGAATGAAGACTTACGGGAAGACAAGCCACGCGAGGAGTGCGGCGTGTTTGCGGTGTTTGGCCACGAGGATGCGGCACGGGTGGCCTTCTTTGGCCTGTTTGCCCTTCAACACCGGGGACAGGAAAGCGCGGGGATCACCTCGGCGGACGGCTGTCAGGTCTGGGCGCACAAGGGGATGGGACTCGCTTCGGAGGTGTTCCGCGAGGATACCCTTTCGAAACTCCCCGGTCGTCTTGCGATCGGCCATGTCCGCTATTCCACGACGGGATCATCCGTACTCTCCAATGCCCAGCCTTTTTTGGTTCACCATGCCGACGAATACTATGCGCTCGCCCACAATGGAAACCTGATCAACGCGCTGGAACTTCGCTCGGAGCTCGAACAGAAGGGATCGATCTTCCAATCCACGATGGACAGCGAGGTGATCGTCCATCTGATGGCGCCCAACCTGAAAGAAGGGTTGGAAGAGGCGCTGACAAAGGCCCTTGCCCGGGTGCAGGGTGCCTACAGCATCGTCATGCTGACCCGAAACCGCGTAGTCGCCGTACGCGACCCTCGGGGGTTCCGGCCGCTGTCGCTGGGACGCCTTAACGGCGGATGGGTGGTGGCCTCGGAAACCTGTGCCTTCGACCTCGTCGGGGCGAAATATGTGCGGGACGTCCAGCCTGGCGAGATCATCATTATCGACGATGAGGGGCTCCACAGCATAACGCCTTTTGCACAAGAGAGGCCTTCCCACTGCATCTTCGAGTTGATCTACTTCTCCCGGCCCGACAGCCAGGTCTTCGGCCAGAACGTTTACCTCTGCCGGAAGCGACTCGGCCGCAGCCTCGCCCGGGAGTACCGGCCCGATGCGGACTTCGTCATGCCCTTTCCCGATTCAGGAAACTATGCCGCCCTCGGCTACGCTGAAGAAAGCGGACTTCCCTTTGAGATGGGGATGATCCGGAACCACTATGTGGGGCGAACCTTCATCCAGCCGAGCCAGGCGATGCGTGATTTCGGCGTCCGGGTCAAGCTCAACCCCGTGCAGCCGCTTATTGCCGACAAGAGAATGATTATTGTTGAGGATTCGATCATTCGGGGAACGACCAGCCGGAACCGTGTCCGGCATCTTCGGGAGAGCGGCGCGCGGGAGATCCACATGGTGGTGAGTTGTCCGCCGACGCGCCACCCATGCCCCTATGGGATTGATTTCTCTGTGCGGGGAGAGCTCATAGCCGCCGAGAAGAAGGATGAGGCGGACATTGCCTCCTTCATCGGTCTGGACAGCCTTCACTACCTATCCGTCGAGGGTATGGTCCAAGCCACGGGGCTTCCCCGGGAGAACTTCTGCCTCGCCTGTTACAGCGGCGAGTATCCCCTTGCGCCCCCACAGAGCTTCGGCAAGTTCTGTTTCGAAGGGTGTTGATCAGTTTATTATAATCGGTTTTTTTGTGCCTTCATTTCTTAGGGTTTCGTGATTTTCAATCAGATAATCAATGGTTTTCTTGAAGTTCTTGTCAAGACCGGAGAAGAACAGCCGGCCATGTAAATCGATATTTTTAAACTTTTCGCAGAGGCCGTTCATGTATTTGTCGTCATGAATAAGTCTTAAAGCCTTGGTTACATATTCTTCTTTGTTTGTTGATATAAGTTCACTCAATCCCATTTCTCGCAGCAGTTGAGAAGACGCTCTGCTGAAGAACCTGTCGCCTTCAAATGATACAAAAGGTTTTCTCAGGTAAATGGAGTCTATCATGCTGCCATAACCGCCATAAGGGTATGAATCAAGAGTTATATCTCCCTCTTCCATGAGTGCCATATATTCCGGATAAGGTTTTTCATGGAAGATTTCCACGTTATCCTTGCCGAGAATAGATTCAATTTCTCGTTTATACGGCACGAAGTTGTTAAACCTGTATATGCCGCCACCGCCAACCAGAAACCGAAATAATAATTTCTTTTTTGATTTTTCAACAATTTCTCTTAAATATGTAAGTAAAGGGTAGCTGATCTTCTTGACCCCCCACGGGCAGTTAATAATAAAATCGTCTCTTGTTTTCTGAATATTCCGGATTTTATACGTCGGGTATACAGGATGCTGTCCAAGACCTGGAATCACGACCAGTCTTTCCGAATAATTATATTCTGCTTTTTCGAGTATTTCCACATCTGCTCCGCCTATCCAGTAATCTATCTCTGCGCCGTAAGTGCTTGCCGGATGCCCATACCCGGCTGCCTGAATTGGCGCTATTCTCATATTGGCGAGATAGATGCTCTCCAGTACCATTCCTATATCGGGGAAATAAGCCAACCCGAATTCATTTTCATTGATTTGATCCACGCATAATGAATTATTAACTATTTGTACATTTTTCACATTCCTGAATATGCTGGTTTCCAGGTAGTCGTTCGGCTGGCCAAGATTAATAAGCGTTAACTCATAATCGTCCTTCAGATTCCGAATAAAATCGAAGCAGCTCTTATACACCGCAGTATTCCTGTACCACTTGCCTGAAACAATGGCTATTTTCTTCTTGTCAGGTTTGTTTGCGATGACGATGCCATTCAAGAGCGGTTTTATAATTTCATTAATTTTTCTTTTTATTTTGATATCATTATGAAGGCCTAAATATGTACAGGAGAAATAGGCTTCGTTAACCTCCGGCGTCGCCACCATCAGCCTGTCATCAACATTATTTAAATGCCTGATAATATTGTCATAGCAGACAGAACCATAATCATTTACCCAGAAATAACTGAAATACCACAACGATGCATAAAATGGATTGGCATCGAATAATTGTTTATACTCAAGATGTATCGTGTTTCTGGATGAATAGAGAGCCAATATCTTTGCCAGGTTCTGTTTTTGGGGGATCAATATCTGAAGATGTGCGTCTGTGTTTTTAAAATCGGATATCGCCACCACGTTCGATATAACGGTGTTAAGACTGATGAACGTTCTGGCATGCAAGTCGTTTAAGACATAGTCTCCCTTGGTAAAGAAATAAAGAAAATTTTGAATAAAAACATTTATTTTATTCTGCATTTCGGCATTGACAGCCAGGAAGGTATTATTTTTCAGATAGATCAGAGTCTCAACAAAAATTTCGGTCAGTGCATTATAATTTTTGCCTGCATATAATTTCATTAATGTCCGTGGGTCGATATCCAGGCTGGTCACCCCTGGATTTATAGCAGCATGGTCGACAGAATCGATTATGCAAGGGGTTCCTTGTTGAACTGGAACGGTCAATTCTCCCACTTTTCTTATGGTTTTCTCGCCATTAATTTCAGACATCCCAACCTCAATTTTTCACGTTTTGTATCAACTTGTTGAATTCTTCGGCCTCCCCTGCACCGGTTCGGAAGCTTATCATTGCACCGTCCGGCTTTGCTATGACCACGAAGGGCAGCGAGCTGCCCCTAATGGGGTACCATTTGTAAAAAGCCGCGCTTTGCGTTTTGTCATCGTTATTGATGTCCGCGATAATGAACGCGCTGCTGCTGATCTTGACGCTGCCGTCCTTTATCATCTCCTTCAGGTGCTGGCAGTGGCCGCAGGCGTCACGGCTAAAGATGATGAAGAGATTCTTATTGGTCTGCTTGGCTTCGGCTAGCGACTGGATGAGGTCGTCCGCCGGGCAGATGGTTGGAAAGGCGAAGAACAATGCGGCACATACCAGTAAGGCTTTGACTACGTGTTTCATATGGCTCTCCTTGGTTGTGAATCGTCTGAACTGCATGAGGAAGGGGAGATCGCATTGATTGAATATGGTGCCGGAGCTCGGAATCGAACCGAGATGCCCTTGCGAGCGGGGGATTTTGAGTCCCCTGCGTCTACCAGTTTCACCACTCCGGCGTGGCGGTGATTATTAAAAGGGGGGCATCCAAAAGTCAAGAGAAATGTATTGACAAGGATCAAAATCCTGTGTTAGGGGCTAACCGCTTCCGCAAACGAGACACATGTGGGGTTGTAGCTCAGCTGGGAGAGCGCTTGAATGGCATTCAAGAGGCCGCGAGTTCGATCCTCGCCAGCTCCACCAGGACAATAAAGGGGTCGGCATTGTGCCCGGCCCCTTTTTTTATTCTGTTCTTCCGTCGGCTGCCCCCATCCCTTTAATACCCGTTTTCCATCCGTGCCCACGCCATTCTCCTAAACCGTGCCCGTCACTGCCGGCTTCGTTCCGATGACGCCGTACGTCCAGTTGTAAAGCACACCCCGCGAATTGAGGACATACAGAAGGGCCAGAAGAAGGACGATCAGCACGAACATTTTCGGCCAGAGGCTTTTCTTGTCCGCAAAGGGATCTTCGAGCGACCGCACCGAGCCTTCCGGCAGGGATGCGAGCTTGGTCAGCGAAGCTCCAAAGGCGATGTTGATCCGAACCCGGCCATTGATTGCCCAGCCGTTGGCGTCCAGGATGGGACCGATCGTCCTTTGTCTTAATTTCAGCCAGGCGATGATCATGGCCGGTCCGGAAATGAGCAGCATCAGACCGGTGGTGGCAATGGGCATCTGCCACCAGGAAAGGTTCAGAAAGCCCGTAGCCACGGCGGCAACCGCGGTCCCAATCGCGCCGATAGCGAGGCCGATGGCGGCAAATATCCCTGCGAACTTGGCTATGTCAAACGACTGTGCCGGTGCCACGGCCCCCCCCGCCTCAGCCTTCTGACCGGCGTCGCCGATTCCGGCGCCGGCCTTCTCCGTGACGGCCTTGTCCCGGGCGGTGGACATCTTCGTGATCTGATCGTTGATCATCCGGCCCACCCGTTTGTAGGGGCTCCAGAAGGCTTGACGGATGCTGATCGGATGTTCAATCATCCGAATTATTGTTGCGTCCCAATCTTGCCCCGCCCGGTCATAGAATACACCATTTCTCCCGACCGTGAGATAGTCGGAATCGCCTCCGGTAAAAGCCGCGGCGATGGTCATCCGCTCGCTTCCCCCCCTTCGCGTGCAGTCGCAATATGCCAGACAGGCACGGCTGAGCATGGCCAGCTTCGCATGTTTTTCCACGTCCTCTACGCGGACGCACAGCTCACAGCTCCGGCCGTCCATGTAGAGAGTCCCGGCTTGAAAGACCGCTTTTCCACGGCGGGTATAGAAATCGCTGAAGGAGACGAAGTTGTTCAGGAGTCGAAACAGGTCACGATGGTAACGGACCAACCGATCCACCGAGGCGATGTGATCGAACTCGGCCTCCAGCGCCTTGTCCCGGGCGATAAGCTCCGTTACCGCCTTTTCGGCGCAGCTTTCCAAAATATCGCGGATCCTCGGTAATCCCAACTTTTCGACGGATGATCCGGCCTTTCCGGCAGACCAGGCCTCGTATGCGGCGAACCTTGCGCCCAGCACCGACCAGTCCTCCTCCGTAAGCGCCGTTATTTCTCCCAGAAGCGGCGTGACAACCTCCGCGAGAAAGGCCGCCATCGGCGCTGACCAAGCGGGATTGATTGCCTCCCGCAGGGGGAGCGGCATGTCAATGCCGATATTGGCCAGGGGAAATCCGGATACTTCACGAATCTCCGGAGAAAGATCCTTCTCCGCAATGGCGATGTATGCCGCTTCACGGCAGTTCAGAGCGCCGAGGGCGCGGATGTCATACTTGGCAAGCCGGCAGCGGGCAAAATAGTCGTCCACCTTTCCCCTGACGGCCGCAAGGGCCAAGAACGCGGATGCCGTGGCGTCCCCCAGCGGGAGAATTGCGCGGTCGGTCTCCGCCTCCTTATGCCATTCCGAGTGCGCCCTCGCTTCTGCGAAAAATTGATCCGTTTTTTCCTTTGAGACAGCGGATTTTCCGCTGCGGTCCATTTCCGGTCCCAGGCAGTCGATGATGTCCGTGATGACCATCTGTACCGTGGGATCGTCGGCGGAGTCGGCGGGGACAAGACCGTCACCATTGAGCTTTGCCAGCGAGAAGATCCTTGCCGTATCGGAGGTATCCTCAACGGTGATGGTGTTGGCTTCGGGTTTCCCGATGTTTGTGAGGATCGCTCTGGCGGAATCAATGAGACGCGCTCCCTCGGGAATCCGGTCGTTGATGATGGAGAGCGGTAATTCGGGAAGGCTTTTGGTCAGATCCTCCGGATTCCGGAGCAGGGATCCGGCCCATTTCACCGCAGCGACGATATCCGGGACACGGATACGCCCATCTCCGTCGCCGTCAAGCAGTTCCAATGTCTTGGTGTCGAATTCCAGCCCTTTGACGGGACAGCTCAACGCAACCCAGAGTTTCTGGTCGAGCTGATCCAGGGAGATCAGGTCGTCGCCTGTTTCCAAGCGCACCTGATCGAAGCCGCCCGAACGGAAGAACCGCCAGCGATGGCTCGGATTCCGGGACCCCGATCCGGCAAAATCGTTTGACATGCTCCCCTTACAGATCCTTGAAATCACGTGTAAATCTGAGCCGCCCCTCCTTGATCAGGGCGGCCTTGCTTCCCTCAATCCAAGACTTGACTGCCTCTATTTTTTTCGCCTTGATCAGGGAATCGGCAATGGCATTTTTCTGTGAAGCGAACGCCGCATCGTCGATCTTGCCCCTCTCCTTGAAGCGGAGGATCACATAATTTCCATCAATCAGATAAGTCTGTTCGGGATAGGGTTTCTTCTCGGAGATTTGGTAGAGCGCCTCTGTCAGCTCCGGGGAGGCGCCCAGTTTGGGAACGGCGCTTCCGGGCTGGAACAATCCCGTTTCCAGGATCTTCAGCTTTCCTCCCCTGGCCACGTCCGCGAGACTGTCGCCCTTCTTGAGGCGGGTGAGGAGGTCATCCGCCTCCTTCTTTGCCAGGCGCGTCGCCTCCACTTCCCGGAACCGCTTATCGACCTCGACCTCAATTTCCTTTAAAGCGGGCACGTATGGCGCTTTCCGCGCGGCCACCTGAACGACGTAATATCCCTTCTCGCCCTTGAGCACCCGGCTGATCTCATTTTTCTCCAGGCGCGTAACAATCTTGCTAAAATCCGCAATCGAACTGAATTCCGTAGGCGTTTCGCTGATCCGGAAAAAATCGGTCGCGTGGACCGTCAGCTTCTTCTGCGCCGCATAAGCATCAAAATTTTCCTGCTGGTAGATGGTGTCATGGGCCTTCTTGGCCTCATCCGAGGCCATATACATCCCTTCGATTTGTCCCAATTCGGCAATGATCCTTTCCCGAACATCGGCAAAGGGTGGCACCTTGTCCCCCTTCTTCCACCGAGATTTGTTCCTTTCGTAGTAATCGTTCAGCTCCGTATCGGAGAGCTTTGCGGTCGAAGCATAATCCTGTGCCATGAACGCCAGGTATCTGACCTGAAATTGCTCGGGGACGCGGAACTGGCCCCCGCTGGCCTTCAGAAATGCTTCCAGTTCTGACTGGCTCGGTTTGATTCCAGCGACGAAACTCTTGGGGGAGATTTGAATGAAATCGACATTCACTTTTTCATTCTGCATCAGGTAGAAATCATGGATCTCCTGACCGGACATAGTTACGCCATCCTGGATGAGGTCCTCCACCCTGAAGGTAATCAGCATCTTCTTCTGGTTATCCTCGAACTCATCCGGCGACATCTTGTAAGCTCTGAGGGCCTGCCCATAGAGCTTTTCGTTGAATACCCCGTCCCGTTGAAACGCAGGGTAGGATAGAATTGCTGCCTTGACGTCCTCATCGGTCACCCGGATCTCCATCTCCTCCGCCTTCTTCAGGACGACGGCCTGGTTGACCAGACTATCCAGCGCCTTCTGCTTGAGGTTCAGCGCCTTGAGCGTCTCCTCCGTCAACGCCTGCCCGAGGCGCTGGCGGTACATATCCAGCATATTCTCGTATTCTCGCTGAAAATTGACATAGACGATCGGCTTGCCGTCGATCATGGCGATCCGTTCCGCCCTTTGCCTCACGCTCAGCGAACCGAAAGAGATTACAAACACGACCACGATAATTCCCATGATGACCTTCATGAGCCAATTTTTGGCATGCTTTCTCATGAGGTTGAGCATTCTTTTTTCCCCCGTGCATTGATTTTTGGTGTTTGAAATAAGCAAATCCGCCGGAAGCGCCGGATCACGATGGCTCCCGGAGCAGGTCTCTTTGGAGCACCCTGCTTGGTGGGGATTCAGTATTATAGTCCCCTCAGAAATGCAATGCTTTTTTGGAAAAATGGATTGATAAGGGTTTGAAAATACGATATAGGGGGAACCCTCATTATAGGTATCTTTTCGATTACGAATAGAATTTTCAGGATCATCAGGAGGAAACGAAATTGCTTTTCGATTATATTCTGGGAAAGTTTTCCAACGATTTGGCCATTGATCTGGGGACCGCCAATACCCTCGTGTATGTCAGAGGCAAGGGGATCGTGCTGAACGAGCCCTCCGTCGTTGCCGTCCACATGAACTCCAAAGGGGAAAAGAAGGTCCTGGCTGTGGGTGCGGAAGCCAAGAAGATGCTCGGACGGACGCCCGGCAACATCGTTGCCATCAGGCCCATGCGGGATGGCGTGATTGCCGATTTCGACATCACGGAGGCGATGCTGCGGCACTTCATCTTAAGCGTCCACAACCGGCGTGCTTTGGTCCGGCCGCGAATCATCGTCTCCATTCCCTCCGGGATCACGCAGGTGGAGAGGCGCGCCGTCCGGGAGACGGTGGAATCGGCCGGGGCGAGGGAGATCTACCTGATCGAGGAACCGATGGCTGCGGCGATCGGCGCCGGGCTCCCGATCACCGAGCCGACCAGTTCGATGGTTGTGGACATCGGCGGGGGGACGACCGAGGTGGCGGTGATCTCGCTTGCCGGGGTCGTATATTCAAAATCCGTCCGCGTAGCCGGGGATAAGATAGACGACGAAATCGTCCAGTATATGAAGCGGAAGTACAGCCTGCTCATCGGTGAGCGGTCGGCGGAGATCATCAAGATGACCATCGGCTGCGCCTACCCTGATCCCAGTCAAGAGATTCGGAAAATGGAGGTCAAGGGCAGGGATCTGATCTCCGGGATTCCGAAGATTATGGAGATCAATTCCGAAGAGGTCCGGGAGGCCATCATGGAACCGATCAGCATCATCGTGGATGCGATCAAGGATGCCCTGGAAAACGCGCCGCCCGAGCTGGCCGGGGACATCGTAGACCGGGGGATCGTCCTCACCGGGGGCGGCGCCCTGATCCGGAACCTCGATCTGCTGATCCGGGCGGAAACGGGTCTTCCCGTTACGATCGCGGATGACCCCCTTTCCACCGTGGCCAGGGGGGCGGGCATAGCCCTGGATCAGTTGGATGTCCTGAAAGAGGTGACGTTTCAGGTATAGGGTAATGTGATGATCGGCATAATCCATGTTGGTTCCCCGAAAATACCACTCCCTTATCGTGGCTGCGGTTCTGCTGATTCTCTCCTTGGGATTTCTCTCCTATAGCGCAGTCCGGCTCTCCGAGACCGGTTTTCTGAGGAAGACGGTCCTGGAGGTGGCTGCCCCGATCGAAAATGTCGTCAACACCTCGCTCAAGGGGCTGCACGACGTCTGGAAGAGATACCTTTTTCTCGTCGGGCTGGAGGATGAGAACAGACGGCTGCGGAATCAGAACGCCGCGCTCGGCGAGCAACTCAACCTTTACCGCGAGGGGCACATTGAGGGAATGCGTCTTCGGAAGCTCCTCAACCTCGCTGAGCGCCTGCCGAACCGGGCCGTGGCCGCAAGGGTCGTGGACCGAAGCCGTACCTCCCTGTTCAAGATGATCCTGATCGACAGGGGGACCGCCGACGGGTTGCGGGTGGGGCTGCCGGTTCTCTCCGAACAGGGGGTTGTCGGACGGATCATCGAAACCGCATGGCATGCCTCGCAGGTCCTGCTCCTCATTGATGAAAACAGCAATATCGATGCCCTGATCCAACGGAGCCGGGCCCAGGGGATTCTACAGGGTGCCGGTGCGGCGGGATGTAATCTGAAATACATCTCCCGCGTGGAGGAAGTCCGGGTGGGTGATGAGATTCTCACCTCCGGCATGGCGGGCGTGTTTCCCAAGGGGCTGCTGCTCGGGGTGGTCACCGGCGCCACCCGCGGAGGGGAAAATCTCTTTCAAAAGGTCGACGTGGCGCCCGCGGTTGATTTCGGAAAGGTTGAAGAGGTCATCGTCCTGATTTCAGATGAGAAAGTCGACAAATGATCTATCTCCTTATTCTTCCCCTCTTGCTTCTTCTGGTGATCGTTCAAATCACGATCCTGGATCTCCTTTCTTTCGGCTGGATCGGCATGGAGATCTCTCTCATTGTGGTCATTTATGCCGGATTCCATCTCGACGCCCTCCGCGGGGGGATACTCTCCCTGATGCTCGGCTTCTTCATGGATTGTCTGACCAGTGCGATATTCGGACTTTACATGTTTCTATATGTCCTCATTTTTTTTCTCTCCATGGTCGTCGCTGACAGGGTTTACGCGGGGAGGCCGTTCCTGATCGCATT
The DNA here is from genome assembly GCA_023249795.1 of Syntrophaceae bacterium. Taxonomy (GTDB): domain Bacteria; phylum Desulfobacterota; class Syntrophia; order Syntrophales; family UBA5619; genus UBA5619. The sequence continues at coordinate 1,181 of JAHFBU010000021.1, read as the reverse complement.
CTTTGCGGGGCTCTGCACACTTCTGGAAGGTCTGGTGATCCTCCTGCTAAACCGGTTCGTCCTGGGTGTCGATGTCTTCTATACGATCCTGAAGATTTTCATCCCGCAGGCCGTCGTGGTGGGCCTCCTGAGTCCCCTCATCTTCGGCCTGTTCCAACGTTTCGAGGGTTTTCTGCATGCGGAAGTTCGGCGACCGGCTCAACGGATTTGAGCAGGGCCAGTTCAAGCAAAAGTTCAAGATACTGTTCATCGTCGTCTCGGTCGCGCTGTCGCTTCTCATGATGAGGCTGTGGTACCTGCAGGTCATCGAGGGAAGCGAATTGCGGCAGAGGTCCGAAAACAACAGTGTCCGGCTCCGGAAGATCAAGCCGATGCGCGGTCTGATTATGGACGAAGACCGGCGCGTTCTTGTGGACAACCAGCCTTCCTTCGACATTGTCTTCATCCCCAACCGGACAAAGGATATCCGGACGGTCATCGACAGGATCAAGGAACTCTATACCGCACGTTCCCTGGCGCGCCCCGCCCTTTTGGATCTCCCCGACCGCGTGAAGCCTTTTGTGCCCGTTCTTCTTGAACGGAACATCAGCATGGAGAAACTCGCCGTGTTGGAGACCCATGCCCTCGAACTTCCTGGCGTGGCGACGGAGGTGACTCCCGTCCGGCAGTATCTCAACGGGGAGATGACATCGCAGATCATCGGCTTTACCGGAGAAGTCACGAGGGAAGATCTGGATCGGACGGTCCCGGAGAAGCTGTCGCCGGGCGATATTATCGGTAAATTCGGTATCGAAAAATACCTGGATTGTCACCTCCGCGGAAAAAGCGGCGCCGAGCAGGTCGAGGTCAACGTGGCCGGCAAGGCGGTCCGCTCCCTCGGCCGGATACCGGCGACGATTGGCGATAGTGTCGTCCTGACCGTCAATTCGGCGCTTCAGGAAGCGGCATGGTCGGCCATGGAAAACCGGGCCGGTGCGGTGGTGGCGCTGGATCCCCGCAATGGTGCGGTACTTGCCCTGGTCAGTACACCCTCTTTTGATCCGAACCTCTTCAACGGGGGAATTTCCTACGACGAATGGGAACGTCTTTCCAACGACCCTCGGCATCCCCTGGAAAACCGCTCGATCTCGGGACAGTACCCGCCAGGATCGACCTACAAAATTGTTGTTGCCGCGGCCGCC
>JAHFBU010000223.1 GCA_023249795.1 Syntrophaceae bacterium | reverse complement strand
CGGTTTTTTATTCATGCTCGCAAGATTGCAAGAGGACAGCTTGAGCATCGCGGCTCCTTTCGGCAGAAAGCCTTCCCCGTGTTTACGATCACGGCGTGAAACTGGCTAAAGAGGGAGACATCGGGCTGCAGATGGTCCATGAACAGCGCTTGGATTGAGTGATAGTCGGTATCATTTCCTATCATGCCGTGGCGGACAAGGATACGCTTTGTATAGGTGTCGCCTACGAAGACGGGTTTCTGACAGGCGTAAAGAAGGATGCTGTCGGCGGTTTCCGGCCCGATGCCGTTTACACCGAGAAGTTTATCGCGGAGGCGCGAAAGATCCTCCACCTTCATAATATCGACATCTCCGGAATATTCCACCACCAGAAACCGGACAAATGCCTTCAGTCTCCTGGCCTTGAGATGATAGTAACCGGACGGCCGGATGATCCCGGCCAGTTCATCTTCCGGAACAGAAAATAGCGCCGCGGGTGTGAGCAGCCGGTTTTGCCGCAGAGCTTGGATCGCTTTTTCGACGTTTGCCCAAGCTGTGTTTTGGGTCAGTATTGCCCCGACCGCCACCTCGAAAGGGTCGTCGGCCGGCCACCAGTGAAGATCACCGAAAAAGCTGTTCAGCCGTTCGTAGATCTCCAGCAGTTCTTCTTGGCGGCCCATCCGGCTTCCCCGTATTCGTTATCTTATCAGGGGCACGAAGAAGGTCGCCTTGCCCCGCCTGATCAGAAGAAGAATGCTTCCCTTTTCCCCAGACTTTACGATTTCCTTCTGATACTCCTTCACTGTTGTAACCTTGGTCTTGTTTACCTGAAGGATGATGTCTTGCGGCTGGATCCCCACCTCCTCGGCAATTGTCCCCTCCTGGACATCGACGACAATGAGCCCCTTGCGGATGGTCAGCCCGAGGTGCTTGGCGATTTCCGGTGTGATTTCCTGAACCGTCATGCCGAATGCCTCGCCGGACTGCTGAGCCAAAGCCATCTCCGATTTCTCCGTTCTTTCCGCAATTGCGATGGGGAGGATCTTCTCCTGACCATCACGGATGATCTTAATCTTGATCGTTTCACCGATGCGGAATCCTGCGATCATCAGCAGCAGCTCATGCGTGTCCTTGACCGGCTTGCCGTTGATCTCGGTCACAATGTCTCCCGATTTGAGCCCTGCCTTTTCGGCGGGATCCCCTTTGAAAACATCCGAAATCAGCGCGCCACGCTTCTCTTTTATTTTCATGTTTTTGGCAATATCCTCAGTGATGTCCTGAACGGAAACCCCAAGCCATCCTCGAGTCACTTTTCCCCTGGCCTTCAGGTCAGGCAGAATCGTTTTCGCCATACTGATCGGGATGGCAAACCCTATTCCCTGCCCCTGCGCAACGATCGCCGTATTAATGCCGACCACCTTGCCCTCCATGTTGAAGAGCGGTCCTCCGCTGTTTCCAGGATTGATGGAGGCGTCAGTCTGGATGAAATTGTCATACGGCCCCGCACCGATCACGCGTCCCTTTGCGCTGACGATGCCGGCGGTGACGGTCTGCTCAAGTCCGAAGGGATTCCCGATAGCAAGAACCCACTCTCCCACCCTGAGCTTCTCCGAATCGCCCGTCTCCGCGACGGGCAGGCTTCCGCTCGGCTTGATCTTGATCAGGGCAATGTCGGTATTGGCGTCCTTGCCGATGACCTTCGCCTCGTACTCCTTGCCATCGGATAGCTTCACCAGGATTTTATCGGCCTGCTCGACGACGTGGTTGTTCGTGAAAATGTAGCCGTCATTGCTGATGATAAACCCGGATCCGAGGCTCTTTTGTTTGAATGGACGATCCGGCATATTTCCGAAAAACCGCTCGAAAAAATTATCCCCGCCGAAAAGAGGCGACCTCTCATCGAAGGGAGAGCGCAATCCGTTGCTCCGCACCGTCTTGGTCGTGCTGATGTTCACGACGCACGGCTTGAGTTTTTCGGCCAGATCCGCAAAGGAAAGGGGCGTGAACGCGGCATCGCCGGTTGAAACAGCCGATGCCACCTGAACATCCGGCCCGGGTCCCGACGGCGCGAAAGATGAGCGGAGCACCTCAACGAGCGAAACGATGAAAAACCCGATCAGAAATGCCAAGAGAAACATGATAAAGGTTTTTCGGCCCTTGTTTTCCGTCTTCATTGTCAACCTCCTGATAACTCGCAGCTGTTATTGCCGAACGCGGTAATTCATAATATCGGCGTTATCTAATACGTCCCCAACTCCAGCCCCTTCCGGATAAAATACTTATACACATCATGGTCAACATTGCTGGGAATGGAGTGGTCGCTGTGCAAAACATAGCCATACTTTCCCTTGACGATGGGGATCTTGGCTTCCAACTCGGCATCAATTTCACGTTTGTCGTTATTATAGAGCACACGCACGTCAATCCCGCCCATAAAAGACAGCCGATCGCCATATTTCTCGTACAGGCGCAGCAGATCCATCCCCGCCTTGACCTCGATAACCTGCAGACAGTCCATCCCCGCCTCAATCAGGCCGGGCACCAACGGCTCCACGAATCCGCAGGAGTGGACAATGACTGGCAGATTGCGGCCGTGTGCCCATCCGAAGGTCCGCTTATGGCCCGGCTGGATGATCTCGCGGTACATGCGCGGCGACATAAAAGGGTGTTGCTTGTAGCCCATATCCTCATAGTACCAGATGCCGTCAGGATAACCTTCCTCGGCGAACAGAATCTCCTGCAATTCTACGGTCACGCGTGAATATGTGTCCACCATGTCGCGCACCCAATCGGGATCTTCGGCCATCCCGATCAGCATGTTCTGGTGGCCGCACATCGGGTGCATCAGTTCGAACACATTGACTCCCGACCAGCAGAAAAAACGGTTGCGCTCGGCGGCATGTTGCTTGACCATGCGATAAGCCTCGAAGTTAATGCGCCTCCTGTCGGCGGTGAGACGAGGCCGGATGTGCTCCTCCCAGCTTTTCCGATCCTTCACGAGAAAGTCCACGTGCTCCGGTGTCGTCTCATGCATCTTGTGCCGGCGTAACAAGGCACCGTTTCCGTCGCGCAGGAGAATGGTCTCATTTGTCTCTTCGATGATCCGGGGGGCAAAGTCCAGAGCGGCCACAAAGTTGAACGGCCAACAAATTTGCAGATCATAGTCAAAATGGTCTTCCGTCCACTCTCCGGGCCGGATGAAGCCCTGCCCCTGCCAGACACGATAAGTATCGCTCCATAAGTGTTCGAAGACGCCGATGCGGTCAACGGGCTGCCGCCTGAGAATATTGGAGATGCGCTCGTGGCTGGTAAGCTGCATAAGTGGATG
>JAHFBU010000020.1:11558-12123 GCA_023249795.1 Syntrophaceae bacterium | reverse complement strand
AACTTTCGTCAGCAATACATCACAAGCGGCCGCGTCGTCGAATCCGATGCGACTGTCGAAGAAATCCAAAACATTCTGAAACAACTCCCCCCTCTGAAGCGAGAGGCGATTCATGTGGGTGAAATTGAGTCCCTGTCCATTCTTGTACGGGAAGAAACCTTGACGTTGTGCACCTTTGATGCCGCGGCCATCCGGACCTTGCCGTTTCTTGGAATGTCAGAGCGGGCTATATCGGCTGAGATGCTTCTTAAATTATCCGGTTTGACTTTATCTTCCAAACACGAGCTCGATGTAAGGTTGTCGGAGACATATTTTAGAAGCAACTTGGGTGAAGGAAATAAGGACTTCATCTATTCGGCAGGAAGAAAATAATGAATCAAAAGCCCCAGGACAATGCGGTATCAATGTTTCGGGGCTCCCAACATGGTAAGGTTGGATACTTGAACACACCGTTGATTGATATTTACAGATCGTTATGGGAGTTTCAAGCAGTGAAACGGTTTCCGGAATAGAGGTGAAGGAATATGGCGAAAAACCCACCGCCCGGTGACGGGCACAGACATGG
>JAHFBU010000020.1:9823-11548 GCA_023249795.1 Syntrophaceae bacterium | reverse complement strand
ACAGGAAGATTCATTGACCAGAAAGCGGACGATGAACCTTTTAAGGGAGTCCGCAAGGAAGATTAATTTGGCGATTGCAGGGTTGGTGTTTCCCAGGCCTGGGCCACCCTCAACAGCGACACCTCTCGCCCCTTCGACAAGCCGAAATCCGGCCGCATCGCCGTAAAGGTGATCAACCATCTGGGGGATGAAGTCATGAAGGTGTTTAGGGTGGTCTGAGCGTGCTTGGGGTCACTGTTTTTTACGACGCGGGGGGAAAGTTGAATTATGACCCATAAAAAGGGGAACCTAAAATGACTGCAATTAAAATTCTGACCGTTCTGATGGTACTGATCGGAACAATCTTTCTCTCCCTGTCATTTCAATCGGCTAAGAAAATTTCCGCGGGCATCTCCGAGGAGCTCCATCAGAAATGGCTTATCGTCCTCTGCCTGATCGGGTTTTTTATCTTGGGCTACATTTTCTTCGACCTTGTTTTGATCAGCAATCTGCCGTTCCCTGATGAACTCATAACGGGCGGCGTGTTCCTCGGCGGCGCGGTTTTTGTGTACATCATTATCAATGTGTCCCACGACACTATTGCGGCACGGCAAAAAGCGGAGGAGGCGATCGCCTTGGCCAGAGACGATTGGCAAACCACGTTCGACGCCGCCACGGATGTGATCACCGTCCATGACATGGATTTCAACATCATCCGCTCGAATCCTTCAGCCCAATCCATATTGGGACTGCAGATCGAGGAAGGAATGCCTTTGGCAAAGTGCTTCAGGAGTTATCACGGAACGGAGAAACCGCCATCCGGATGCGCAAGCTGCCAAAGCCTCCAGACAGGGAAACCTTCTACCCTTGAGATATTCGAGCCTCATCTCAACAGGCATCTCGAGATCAGGGCGATGCCGCGGTTCGGCAAGGACCGCCGACTGATCGGATTAATCCACGTCGTCAGGGACATCTCCGAGCGAAAGCTGGCGGAGGCCAAAATCAAAGAGACACTGGACAGCCTCAGAAAGGCTCTTGCCGCAACCATTCAGGTACTGGTGTCCGTCGTGGAGACCAGAGATCCCTATACAGCAGGACATCAGATCCGGTCCGCGGATCTTGCCCGGGCCATTGCCACGGAGATGAAGTTGTCCGAGGGACAAATCGACGGTATCCGTATCGCAGGCACCATTCATGATATCGGGAAACTTTCCATACCCGCGGAGATATTGTCCAAGCCCTGCTCACTGACAACCATCGAGTTTTCCCTTATTAAAGAACATTCCCGGCAAGGATACAAGATACTGAAGGATGTCGAGTCGCCTTGGCCTCTGGCGGAGATGGTCTACCAGCATCATGAGAGGATGGATGGATCTGGTTATCCAAGAAATTTGAAAGGAGATGAGATACTCATGGAGGCCCGAATACTCGCTGTCGCCGACGTGGTGGAATCTATGGCTTCACACCGGCCGTATCGGCCTGGCTTGGGACTTGGCGTAGCTTTGGACGAAATCACAAAGAACAGGGGTGTTTTCTATGACACGGCGGTAGTGAATGCATGTCTGCGTGTTTTTAATGAGGGCTATAAGATGCCCGATTGACGGTTGCCATCCGCAGAAAATATAGATTATGTTACGTGTAAGTAGGTGAACACAAGACCCAAGGAGCCGCCATGCAATACCTGCTGGTCCGGTTCGGGGATGAAGACAGGGGCGTGGTGATCGACGGGCAGCGTCAGGGCCGAAC
>JAHFBU010000020.1:0-9813 GCA_023249795.1 Syntrophaceae bacterium | reverse complement strand
GAGAAGGGGACCCACAAAATCAGCATCGAGACGCCGCTTCGGGGATTGCCTGCTGGTTCATCGACACGGACTACAACGAGGAGAGCTTCTTCGTCCGCCACGCCTACTTCCTGGGGGCGAACGATCCCTGCAAATCGCTCAAGACGACCCTCAAGGCCGAGATCAACGAGGAGGCCTGGGCCTCCCTCAACAGCGATACCTCCCGCCCCTTCGACAAGCCGAAATCCGGCCGCATCGCTGTAAAGGTAATTAACCATCTGGGCACTATTTCTTTTGACATACAAGGCTGTTTAATTATACTTCCTTCAACAAAAGGAAGTTCTTATCAATGGAGGTCAATGATGTTTTCTCATTGTAAGTCGATGCTACTGCATTCAGCAGTACCATTGGTGCTCCTCGTGATGCTGTGTGGGCCGGTGCAAGCCGCCCCGTCGACAGATCCTGAACTCGCGATGGCCAATTCTCTGTTCGAGCAGAAAAAATTTGCCGAGACAGTGGCTGAACTCAACTCAATAATTGCGAAGGATCCCGACAAGCGTGCAGCCGTCCGTCTGCGCGCGAATGCCTATCGAGACATGAAGCAATGGGACGCCGCCATCGCCGATTACGACAAGGCGATCAAACTCGATCCGAAAGAGTTCGGCGCCTATGCCGGAAGGGGCATGGCAAAACATGGAGCAAAGAACTACGCCGGAGCCATTGAGGACTTTACGATGGCGGTCAAGCTTGGTCCTGAAAAAGATAAAGGCTCCCTCCTCGGCCGGCTTGGATACGCCAAATACGATAACGGCGATTATCGAGGTGCCCTGGATACCTGCTCTCAATCGAAACAAATATCCACGGACACCATCAACACGGACTGCGTCGGTCGATCTTATCTAAAACTCGGTCAGTATGATAAGGCCATCAAGGAGTTCAACAGCGTTGTCAGCATGAACGACACCCTTTACCTGGGCTATAGCGACCGGGCTAAAGCCTATCTCGAACTTGCAAACACGGACCTGGCGAACGTCGAGCAATCCCGCAAGGATATACAGAAAGCCATTTCGTTAAAGCCAGACCTATGGAAATTAAACGATATCAAGGAGCTGCTGACGAAACTTCCAGCCTATGAAACGCGCTGGAAGGAGGAAAAGGCAAAGCGTGAAGCACTTCTCGCGAAGGAACGAGAGCAGGAAGCTCTGAAGAGACCGATCATACCGACGCAACGCGTGTACAAGATATACAAGACCATCCTCCCATCGGAACTGGTAAGGTCACCCAACTGGGCAGCAATGAGGCAATCGGATCCAACCCTCGCACATCTCGCAAGCTCGCGGTGGGACACGTTCTCCTACCCCGTCGTTTACCAGGGGCGGGGAAGTAAGATGGGAGCAAGCGTCAACGCTGACCAGATCCGCTGGAGCGTTCCTGACGAGATCGTTCCGGGGAAACCGGCACAATTCAAGGTCGAGGCTCCGACCGGCCAGACTCCCTTCATCGCGTTCATCAATTTCAGGGATTATCCCTTGGCTGTTATCCGCCAGTTCCCCAAGGTCGACATCAAATTGAGCGGCCCCAATATTGGCTCTGACGAATTCAATCTGCTGCTTCCTGCTATCACGAACCATACTGCAGGCGACTGTCAGGCGGGCAAGGCTTATCCCAATAGGCCGATCCAACTCAGAAACCAGGAAAGAATGCAGGATGTTGCTCATTTTGGTGAAGGCGGGGGGCGGTACAATAACCTGGTCCCAAAGGATCTTCCGATGGAAGAGATACCCTTCACCATGGCCTCCTGCAACAACGGGGGTCTGGGAGGTTTCACCGTCTCCGTATATTATGACCATTCGAATTTGCCGCTGGCGGAATACTATTACCAAGCCGTTGATGACATGAAAGAAGATGGCATTGAGTTCCGGACAACGCCACCGGGTCAGAAAGAACTTCGAGCCGACGGCAAGGATAGCGTCCTTCTCGAGGCGCGGGTCAAGGCCCGACCGAATGATACCTCGCCAACCACGGAGGCCACCGCCGATATCGTCTTCTCCGGAGTAGGTGAAGGAGCAGACTGGATCGATAAGAGCAAGGACGAGATGCGTGACGGATGGAAGGTGATCCGCATCCATGCCTCGAATCCGGACTCGGTCCGTGGCCCATCGAGACCCCCGACCACGCTGACCATTCGCGCCGAGACCAAGGACAAGGACCGGCTTCTGGCAAGCGATTACACGCTCACCATTCCAGACACCCCAATCATCGACGCCGAACCTGACATAGTGGAATTTGTCGCCAAATCCGGGGAGACGGCCAGTGTCAAGATTCAGATCGAAAATGGCGGCAAGGACCCATGGAAATTCCGTAGCGAGTATGTACAGAAGGATCGTCCTTTGGCGGCGGCGCAGTTCCAGCCTGCAGAAGGAAAGACCGTCACGCTGAATCTCAGGGAGGCGGGCCTGGATCCGGCGTCAGGCGCATCGAACAGCGAGACCTCGGTCCTGCGCATCATCGCGGAACAGCAGGGCAGGGATCCGGTCGAGCGTCGCGTGAACATCGTCGCCACCCAAGAGGGGCTCTTTACCACGACGGTCGGTCGTGATCCGGAGGGAGACTATTACCGGGTGGCGGCAGATGGATCAGGAAAGACAACGGATGTGGATTTTCGCGTCTTTCTATATGACCCGGCGACGAAGAAGATAGTGAACAGCAAGGAGGCGGTGAGCAACTCCATAAAGATAGAGTCCATCGAGCCTGAGGAAAGCGTGGCCGCGCAGGCATTGAAGGCAGGCCAGATGAAGCAGTCCTTTGCCGGCATACGCGCCTCGAACGACCCGACCGGCATCTATCGCTTCCACCTTGCCAAGGAAATTCCGGGCGATGGACGCATCATTCGCGCCGACTTCAAGGCCACCTATACTGGCCGCGACGAGGAGAACTTCACCGCCATCTTCTCTTTGGGGCTTGTCACCACATCGAACGGCCCTGGCAGCGCTGACTGGCAGTTGGAACTGGATCGCTGCCAGGAGGTCATCAACAAGTTTGTGCCGGTCAACTACCGTGCGCAAATGCAGGCGATGCTCGACAAGCGGAAGAGAACTCTCGGCGCCGAAGGGTTGCATCTCCTGCGCGAAAAGATCTGGCAAAGTGCGGTGGATCTGACCCTCGGCGAGGGCGGCCAGGGTTACGCTGACGAGGCAGCTTGGGCGGACCGTATCACGGTTACGCTCGAATGGGCTGACTGGGCCGGCAACATGGCCTTTGGAGCAGTGATCGGCACATGGACAGGTCCCTACGGTGCGACCGGCTCCTCCATCCTCAAGGCTTCGGTCATATCTGCGATTAACGCTTACCAGGATGGTCGTAGTCCCGAGGATTGGCTATGGGATAACTTCAGCACCATCCCGGGAATTATCGAAGGCAAAATAATTGATGTCAGCACCTTCGAGAAAATGGGCATGGAGAGCAAGGCCAAGGCCTGGGCCATCTATGTCAGCTACCACTTCTGCAAGAATCTTTATAACGGTGCCACCGTCATTGAAGCGCTGAAGAACACCTCCAGGGAGGTGGGCAGCGGGCTACTATCCAACTGGCTGAACGAACAGGTTCAAAAGAGCGTTGCCCAGGCTCCGGCGAGCAAGACCGGAAAGGAGTTGTCGGGGACCGCTCGGCCTGGAGAGTCCGATGCAGCCGGGACCATACGTAAGAGCATGGTCGCGCGTGGAGGGAAGCTGTACGCCGACCGCGACGATGTCCTTGCCATCATGCGTGATCCTTCTCAGGTCCGAGCCCTGAAGGATGCGCCGCCGGAGATACGGGAAAGTTTCTCCAACACCCGCAAGGCGGTCTACGAGCAGCACGATAACGAAGTGGTCAATTATGTGAAGGACCATGTATCCGATATGAAGAACCGGATGGTCAAGGTCATGGAGTTCCGAACCCCTGGTCAAGACGGTTCCAGTATCAATACGGATCGCGATTACCGCGTCTGCTACTATGCCGGCCGCGATTCCGGCACGGGTAAGGAGCAGTGGATCGAGGTGGATCGCCGTCAGTGGGAAAGTTACTCTTATCAGGCTTTTGCCCGCGCCACAGGGGGCCCCACGGACTCCCCTGAGGCGGCGCAGCACTGGGCTGAGGCCCACCAGCAGTTGGCGACGGACAAGGCTCATCGCGAGGCCAGCCCGGACTTCATGGATCAGGCCAAGGTCTGGAACCCACAGAGCGGGAAGTTCGAGAACGCCCAGATCGTCCCTAATATCGTCCGCGTCAAGGCAGGTCAGCCCGGCTCCCGCTTGAAGGATCCGCAGGCCCTCGGCCACATGTACCAGATGAAGGTGAGTGATGCGAAATTCAAGCCCGAGGCTTTCGTCCAGGCGCAGAAGGCGGTGAAGGAACTTGACAGCATCCGTAAGGGTTATACCGAACAGAAGTTGAACGTCGGCAACCTACCCCCTTCGGTACAGAACGGAATGAACGCTGTGATCGAGGTGAACAAGAAACTGCTGGCCGACCCGAATCGCCGCGATCCCAAAGCCATCGCCGACGCCGAGCAGACGCTGCGCGCCAATGGCTTTCAGAGCCTTGGAGACTTCATGAACAAACTAGGCGGGCAGTTCGAAGCACTGAAGACCGTTAGAAATTAGGTCGCCTGGAATCTGGGGACAGATTCCGGTCAGGACAGGACCCAACCGATGAGGCCGCCGATGAGCGCCGAAGACCCCGAAACGATTTTCGCGGCCGCACACTGAGCTACCGACCGGCCCGATATGCCGATTTGCGCCACCATATGGCTGCTTGTTCGTAGGTGAACACAAGACCCAAGGAGACTTTATGGAATACCTGCTGGTCCGGTTCGTAGGACCGTTTTTTTCAGGATTGGGAAGTCGCTTGCGATATTATGCCGATCCAGATATATCCAAAGTGAAAACGCCTTCGGCGCAAAAATGGTAATATGAAAGAACCCATCATACAATTAAGCTTATAACTCATCGGAGCTTATGAATATACAAGAGAGAGACGCGAAAGGAAAAGTCTTTGTAAAGCGATTATACGTCCCCCGAATGATCGGGTTGGGCTTGGGATTCGTCTGCGTGGCTTCGGTTTTCATTCAAAACGGTATGCCTGCCCCGGTTTGGCTGGGGCTGGCAGCCAATGGCTTTATCTGGCCGCATATTGCCTATTTCACGGCAAAAAAAAGCCGCAATCCCTACAGGGCCGAAATAAGGAATCTGTTGATCGATTCATTTCTTGGCGGCATATGGATTCCTCTGATGTCGTTCAATTTACTGCCGAGTGCCACTGTCATTGGCATGTTGAGCACGGATAATATTTCTGTTGGTGGAGTCCGTCTGTTTATAAAAGGCATGCTTGCACAACTGGCAGGCCTCCTGTTAGGCATATTCCTTTACGGGTTGAATATACGGACGGAGTCGACCACATTGAACGTCCTGGCATGCATTCCGATGTTGGGGGTTTACCCAATCATTGTTGCCATGGTTACCCATCGTCTTGGGATCAATTTAAGGCAGCAGAAGAAGAAAATGGAAAAGGTCGATATCGCACTCAAGGAGGCCAATGAGAAGCTGACCGAGGCCTGTGAAGAGTTGAGGGAAAGTGAAAAGAAATACCGTGAACTGAGCATTATCGATAACCTTACCCAGCTTTACAATTCCAGATATTTGTTCCATCAGTTGAAAGTGGAGATCGATCGTGCGAACCGCTATGATCAGCCGCTGGCCCTTGTGTTTCTCGATCTCGACAATTTCAAGCAATTTAATGACAAATACGGCCATATCATGGGAGATAATGCCTTATCACGGCTCGGCCAGGTGGTGAAAGAATGCCTCCGCAAACCGGATTCCGCATATCGATATGGCGGGGAAGAATTTATCGTTCTTCTGCCCATGACAAGAGTTCCTGATGGCATCATCGTGGCGGACAGAATCAGGACGGAGTTCAAGAAAGAGCGCTTCACGCCTGTGCCGGATAAAAGCGCCCATTTAACGATGAGCATCGGGATTTCTCAGTATCAGCCGCAGGAAGACATGGTGAACTTCGTTCGCCGGGTTGACGAACTCATGTATCAGGCGAAGAACGCCGGAAAAGACAGGATTTGTTCCGAGCCATAACCTCACGCAAACACAGTTCAAAGCTTAATCAATACTAAAATTCTAAACCGAGAATCGCGGAGCTGTAGGCGAACACGAGACGTTAGGAGCGGTTATGGAATACCTGCTGGTCCGGTTCGGGGATGAAGACAGGGGCGTGGTGATCGACGGGGTGAGACAGGGGCGAACCAATCATGTCCTGGAGGTGGAAAAGGGGACACACAAAATCAGCCTTTCGCCGCCGCCGGCCGATTTTGCCCCTCCCCTGATCAAGGTCATCCTGAAAAAGACGACGCCGCTCAAGCCCAGGAAGGTGGCCTTTGAAAAGATTTAGCCGCCTTCTTTGTTTTGGCCTCGTTCCCACACTGCTTCTCTTTGCCGGCTGCGCGCACTATCCGCTCAACCAGCCGATCCGGCAGGAGGGATACAGCTTCGAAAAATGCACGCAGCCTCCCGACGCCGACGAGACCTTCGTCGTCCTGACCTTCTCCGGCGGCGGGACGCGGGCGGCCGCCCTCGCCTACGGGGTCCTCGAAAAAATGAGGCGGATCAAACTGCCCGGCAGGAACCGGACGCTTCTGGACGAGGTCGATGTGATCTCCACCGTCTCCGGAGGGTCGTTCACCGGCGCCTACTACGCCCTGTTCGGGGATCGCATCTTCACCGATTTCCGGAAGGACTTTCTGGATCGGAATATCCAGGGCGAGCTTGCGGGGGAGGTCGCGAACCCCGTCAACTGGTTCCGTCTGGCCTCCCCCTGGTTCAGCCGGATCGACCTCGCCGCCGAGCTGTACGACCGGTCGATCTTCGCCTCCGCAACCTTCGGGGAGCTTGCGTCCCGCGGCCGGCGGCCCTTTCTGATCGTCAATGCCACCAACCTCCAGGACGGCGCCCGCTTCGAATTCACCGGCGATCAGTTCCGCTATCTCGGTTCGGAGATCCTCTCCTTCCCGATCGCCCGGGCGGTGGCGGCCTCCTCGGCCTTCCCCTTCCTGCTTGCGCCGCTGAGCCTCGTCAACTATCCCTACCCCGCCGGGAAGAAACTGACCGAGGAGGATAGACTGGCCCTCGAAGACTACTGGCTCAACCGACGGCGGTACCAGGCCGCAAGCAGCAACGCCCTCTATGCGGATGCGGCCAATCACCCCTACGTCCACCTCATGGACGGGGGGCTCTCCGACAATCTGGGGCTCCGGGCGGTTTACGACCTCTATCTGAGAAAAGGGATTCGCGCCCGGATCAACGACGGCAGGATCAAACGGTTCCTGGTCATCGTCGTAAACGCCAAGACGGAGAGCCCCGAAAAACTGGACCGTAGTGAAAGCCCGCCCTCCCTTGCGAAGGTGGCCTACAAGACCTGCACCATTTCGATGGACAACTACGCCTTCGAAACCGTGGAGGGGTTCCGAAACCTGATCGAAGAGCGGCTCCGGATGCAGGGGGTCAACCAAGACTGCCAGACCTTGCTGGATCGTCATGCCTCCGACGGCTACCGGATCCCGTCGCTTGCCGGGGGCGATATGAAGCTCGGCGTCGTCGATGTGAGTTTCGACGGATTGCCAAACCCATCGGAGAGGGCCTATTTCAATGGCCTGCCCACCTCTTTTTCGTTGACCCAAGAGCAGGTTGAAAAGCTGATCGAGGCCGGCGGGCGTCTTCTGGAGGAAAATCCGGATTTCAGGGAATTCATGCAGGAGGCCTTTTAGAAACGCGGTCCCGGCGAAGGTGATCAATCCTTTGGGGATGAGGTGAGGAAGGTGTTCAAGGTGGCATAAAGCCACAAAAGATCAAACCTGAAACATACAGAACAAAGCTGATTATGGAGGAAGCATGTCCTTACGTTTGCCGAAGTCGGTCGAGTCCGATCCGCGAGGGCCGCAGTTGTTGCGCAACCTGACCACGCACACCCGGCTGCTGTGGAAGGGAAGTGAGATGCGGCTACCGATGGCCGGGATGACCTTGGCGCTGGCGGAGGCACTGCGGAGCGCACACAGCGCCGGACGGGTGGTGCGCAGCCTGGAGAACGCGGAACGCACGCTTGCCGCGGAGGAGCGGGGCCTGCTGATGGCGGACCGGCAGAGCGGCGTGCCGCGCGGTGTACGTGTTTCCCGGCTGCTGCTGCTTGCGAATGACGGAGCTGAACGCTTTTATCGGCATATAGACCTGCTCTTGCATCGTCATGGGCCGCGGGTTCTGGCGGTGCTTCTTGAAATCGATGAACAGGGATTGGGCGAGCTCCTTTTCGAACCCGGCCAGGTCGCCCGCCTGTTGATGCTGGAACACAAACAGGCCGTCTCTTCGGTCCTCCTGGCGATGGCCGGTCAATGGGATGATCCCGGGAGTGCGGGGTGACTCGCATCTCCATGGGCGGCTCTTAGCCAAAGTGCTGGACAATCCGGGGTCGATGGTTGTATTCAACGACACACTCAAGACCCCGGTGACGCGCAATGGACCAGATTTTCAAACTCGCCTCTTTCATCAAACCCTACTGGAAACGCTCCGTCCTGGCCCTGGCCCTGCTGACCGCGCTGGTCTTCATGGATCTGGCGATCCCCCGCCTCGTCCAGCGGATCATCGACGAGGGGATCGGCCGGCACGACCAGCGGGTCGTCATCATGACCTCTCTCCTGATGCTCGGCATCTCTCTGGTGAGCACGCTCTTCGCCGTCGGCAACTACATCCTCTCCGTCCAGGTCGCCGAAGGCCTGGCCCGCGACCTGCGCGATGCGCTTTTCAACCGGATACAGACCTTCTCCTTCGCCAATCTCGATGAACAGAAGACCGGCCGACTGATGGTGCGTCTCACCAGCGACGCAAGCGCCGTTCAACGGGTGGCGCTGGTTTCGCTTCGAATCGGGACGCGCGCCCCGCTTCTGATGGTCGGCAGCCTCATCCTCATGGTAAGCACCAGCCCGCGGCTGGCCCTGATCCTGCTGCCGCTTCTGATGGTCACCTCCGCAATCATCGTTATTTTCGTCATCCGGATGGAGCCGCTCTTCAGGTCGGTACAGCAGAAGCTTGACGCGCTCAACACCGTCCTGCAGGAGAACGTCTCCGGGGTGCGGCTGGTCAAGTCCTTTGTGCGGGCCGACTTCGAAGGCGAACGATTCGAAAAGACAAACGAGGCCTACACCGGCCAATCGGTGCGGATGCTGCAAATCGTCTCGACCATGTCGCCCGTCCTGACGATGTGCGTCAACATCGGCATGGTCATCGTCATCTGGGCCGGCGGGATCCAGTCCGTCCGGGGGGATCTCTCCGTCGGCCAGATCGTCGCCTTCACGAACTACCTGCTGACGACCATGACGCCGCTCATCATGATGACCATCCTGTCGAACATCTGGGCCGGCGGAATCGCTTCGGCCAAACGGGTCAACGAGGTCCTGGACACCGTTCCGGATGTCCGGGACGCGCCGGATGCGATCGCCCTGCCCGAACCCGCGGAGGGAAGGCTGGTCTTCGAAAATGTCTCCTTCCACTACCGGGGCGACCACGCCGAACCCGTTCTGGAGGGGATCGACCTGACCATCGAGCCGGGCCGGACCGTCGCCTTCCTGGGATCGACCGGCTCGGGAAAATCGACGCTGGTCAACCTCGTGCCACGTTTTTACGACGTGACCGCCGGCAGGATAGTCATCGACGGGATCGACATCCGCCGGCTCAAGCAGGACTCGCTCCTCGCCCTGATCGGAATCGTGCCGCAGGAGACGGTTCTCTTCTCCGGGAC
>JAHFBU010000222.1 GCA_023249795.1 Syntrophaceae bacterium | reverse complement strand
TCCCGCCGCCATGAACATCATGCCGACGCAGGCAAACAACAGAAGGCCGTAATACTCGGGCTGCTCCGTTTTTCCGGGAATTTTTTTAAAGTAGTCGACGGAGGCCAGGATGGTCAGGGCCATGCAGATCAGAAAGATGAAATTGAAAAAAAGACCAAAGTTATCGAGGGCGAGCATGTTGCTGAAAGCCAGTTCCGAACGGCCCCACAACAAGACCGTCGCAAGGAAAGCCAGCAGGACACCCAGAAGAGTGATTTCCGATACACGCCGTCCCGATATCCCGGGAAAAATCGCCCCGAGCATAAGCACGGCCATGGCCGTCAAAAAGAGGACGAGTTCGGGGGCGATGCCGGCCCAGTTGATCTCAGGAATCAAAATACCCATGTACAAATCTCCTTCTTGCCGCCTTGCCTCTTCACCACTTCAGCAGATTGATGTCGTCCATATTGGTCGTTCCCCGGTTCCGGAAGATCATGATGACAATGGCGAGCCCCACGGCCACTTCGGCAGCGGCCAATGTCATGATGAAAAAGACGTAAATCTGGCCGTGGATGTTTTCCAGATAGCGGGAAAAAGTGATGAAGGTCAGATTCACCGCGTTGAGCATCAGTTCGATGGACATGAAGATCACGATGGCATTCCGCCGGACCAGGACACCCGTCACCCCGACCCCGAACAGCAGCGCACCCAATATCAGGTAATAACTCATGGGAATCATATATTATCTCTCGACCTCATATTCCGGCGGATCAATGGGCTCTTATCCGCCTTGCCAGATAAACCACGCCCACCATGGCCGCCAGAAGCAATATGGACGTTATTTCAAACGGCAGGATATAGTCCGTAAACAGAAGGTGCGCTATCGCTTTCGTATTGCCGATATTTTCCGCAATCCGAGGTCCGTAGGACCCCTTCGGACCCAACTGGGGGCCTCCGTAAAAAAGCGTCGTGGATATTCCCAGACCGATAACCGAAATCATCGCCAGAACCCCGCCGATGTTGATCACCCTCCTCATTCGTTCACCCGCCGCATATTCAGGCCCTTCCCCGCCGATATTCATGAGCATGATCACATACAGGAAGAGCATCATCACGGCGCCCGCATAGAGGATGATCTGAATCACGGCCATGAACTCGGCGCCCAGAAGTAGATAGAGCCCCGCAATGCAGAGGAAGGCGTGGATCAGAAACAGGGCCGAATAGACGGGGTTCCGCTGAAGTACGACGCAGAGAGCCGCCGTGAGGGCCATCCCGCCGAGAATGAAAAAAAGAATCAGTTCCATCAAACCGTCTCCTTATTCCGGCCGCTTCAACAGATATTCTTTGCTGATGACAAGCTTATCCTTGTCATTCGTGGCCAACTCGTACGCATGTCCCATCCTGATGGCGTCCTGGGGGCAGCTCTCCGCGCAAAAGCCGCAAAAGATGCAGCGGCCGATATCCAGATGAAAAGTCTCCGGGTAACGGGTATTGTCCTCCCTTTTTCCCATCGTGACCTTTATCGCCTGGGCCGGACATATGCGCTCGCAGATCCCGCAGCCCACGCAGGCCTCCCTTCCGTCTTCCGCCTGAACCAGATAGGGAAGTCCGCGCCACCTCTCATACATGACCTTCCTCTCCTCCGGATACCGGAGGGTGATCCGGGGACGGAAGAGGGTCTTGAAGGTCAACGCCAATCCTTTTGCCAGAGCTTTTATCATTTGCAATCCTATAAAGCTTCACCCGACGGGCTACATACGTCCGAACAGCATCATCACAAAGGGGGTAATGAGGATATTCAGCAGCGCCGCGGGTAACAAAACTTTCCATCCCAGCTTCATCAGCAGATCATATCGAAAGCGCGGGAACGTGGCCCTCACCCAGATGAAGAAGAAAACCAGCACAAACGTCTTCACACTGAAATAGATGATGGGCAGAAAATATTTCAGCACCGCAAGATCAATGAACGGCCCCTGCCACCCGCCGAGGAAAAAGGTTACAATCAGGGCGCTGGCGGCAATGACATGTCCGTATTCCGCCATGTAGAACAGGCCGAATTTCATGGAGCTGTATTCCATCTGATAACCCGCCACGAGTTCATTCTCGCACTCCGTGAAATCGAAGGGGGTACGGCCGGTCTCGGCAAAAGCCGCGATCAGAAAAATGACGAAGGCCAGCGGCTGCGAGAAACAGAACCACTTGGGTATGACGCCGAACCAGTAGCCGCTTTGAAATTCCACGATCTCCATCATGCTCATCGTGCCGGTGGTCATAATGATGCCGACGAGCGTGAGACCGGCGGCCAGTTCGTAGCTGATCATCGCCGCCGTCGCGCGCACGCCTCCCAAAAGGGCGTATTTGTTGTTCGACCCCCAGCCCGCCATGATCAGCCCGTACGTCCCGATGGAGGAGATCGCAAAAACGATCAGAATGGCCACGTTGACATCGGCGATGATTCCGCGGTTGGCGCTCGCAATCGTGAAATTGTATACCCTGCCGCCGATCTCCATCGTTTCGGGCCAGATGGTGTTTCCGAAAGGGATCACCGTAAAGACCATCAGAGCCGTGGCGACATAAACAATCGGCGCGAGAATGTAAACGACCTTGTCGGCCCCGGACACGGTGATATCCTCCTTCAGGAACATCTTGATGCCGTCCGCGAGCGGCTGCAAAAGCCCCTGCCAGCCCACCCGGTCGGGCCCGTGGCGCTCCTGGAAAAACGCGAGAAGACGCCGCTCGACAAGGGTGACGTATGCCAGCAGGGTCATGCACACGGCAAAAAACACCCCTATCTTCACAAGAATCAATATAACCGAAGCCACCAGATCCGCATTCAATTCAGGCATGGTCGTAACATCTTCCCCATTGCGCTTTGCGCCGTTTGTCCCTTCATTACAACCGTATTTGCAGGTGCGTCCTGACGCACCGACCATTTCATCGGTGCGTTACGGCTCACGCCTGACGCACCCCACGTTTCTTTACCGCTCAGCGGTCCACCTCCGCCAACACGATGTCAATACTGGAGAGAGCCGCGATCATGTCGGAGAAGAGCTTGCCCTCGCACATCTTAGCCAGAGACTGGAGATTGACGAACGTGGGTGAGCGGATCTTCATGCGCCAGGGCTGCGCCGTGCCGTCGCTGACGATATAAAATCCGAGCTCGCCGCGGGGCGCCTCGATCGCAACGTAAGCCTCACCGGGCGGCGGCTTGATCACCCCTTTGAGGACGACGCGGTGATCGCCCTCCGGCAGCCCCTCGACCGCCTGGCGGATGATCTCGTTGCTTTGGCGCAGCTCCAACATTCTCACCCGATAACGGTCATAGGCGTCGCAGCCATGAT
>JAHFBU010000221.1 GCA_023249795.1 Syntrophaceae bacterium | reverse complement strand
TTATTCGGACCGATCCCGCTGGTAGACCAGTTTCCTGTCCATGTCGTAGGTCCAGGGGAGCCCCTCATTACGCCATCCGCCCAGCTTACGCTGCCCGTAGTATGCGCTTTTCTTGAACGTTATTTTGTCCCCCTCGAACCCGCCCATGATGTTGAAGACCTTGTCTTCCGGCCATCCCGCCCTGACCGCCTCGTCGGCGGCCACCGCGCTTCTGCTGCCGCTGCGGCAGATGAAGAAGAGGGTATCGGCCTTGGGATTGAAACGGACCAGGAGATCCTTGCCGAAATCGGAATTGGCCGTCTCGATATAATCCTTGTCTCCCAGCTTGCCGGACCAGAATTGTACGGGAATATTGTACGCCCCGTCAGGATGGCCGACGAACTGGTATTCCGGCTGGGTTCGGACATCCACGAGAAAGGAGTGGTCCATATTTTTGGTCAGCATAATGTAGGCCACGGTCGGGGTTGCGTCCTTTCCCTTGTGGGGCTTGCTGGGTTCGTAATCAAAGCCCTGTGCATGGGCAAATGTGCAAATGAGCACCAATGCTGAGGACAGGAGTAATATGTTTTTTACATGATTCATGAATTTCTCCTTATAACACCATGGTTCAAGACCTGTGGAGACAGAAATCCATGCCTCGGAAAAAGATCAGGAGGGGGGAGAAGGGATAAAGGGCGAACCCGGACTCCCGAAATGCAGACGTCCTTTTGAGACGGCCCTCACCCCTTCCCCCACCAGGATCTTATTGTCCAGAAGGTCATGCGATCTTTCTCTCCCGGTTTATTTACGGCGCGGGCGCAGAAGGCTTAGCCCCTTAACCCTGCGCGCAGGTGACGTCGATCTCCGCACACCCTATCGGTATTCCGCACCTCCGACTTCAGCGGAACGGGAAATTTCAGGAAAAATGTGGCACCCTGCCCTTCTTTGGATGTCACCTCGATCGCTCCGTCGTGGGCATCCATGATCTTCTTGCAGAAGGTGAGTCCCAGGCCGGAGCCCCGCTCTCGTTCCTCCTTGCCCCGCGCACGGTAAAATGGCTCGAAGATAAAGGGCAGTTTCTCGGCGGGGATTCCCAGCCCCGTATCCGAGATGAAGACGGTCACGCGGCCTTCCCCGCCGCCTCTTGCCGTGATTCTGATCCTGCCGTTCTTCGAGGTATATTTCGTCGCGTTTCCAATGATGTTGACGAATACCCGTACGAGGCTTTCTTCGTCTCCAATGATTCCCGGCAAATCCTGTTCCAGATCCGCATCCAGGATGATCCCCTTCTCCCGGCAGATATAGGCCATCTCCTCCACGCTGCGTTCAATGACCTGCGACAGCGCCAAGGGAACCTTCGGCCGGACGAATGTCCCCTCTCCGATCCTACTGATGTCCAGCCAGCGCTCGACCATCGTCTCCAGATTCTGAATACGAACCCGGCACCTCTCGATGATCTCCGCCGCATTCTGGTTGAAACCATCGCCGGCCACAGCCTTGAGCGCCTCCATGTACTGCCGGATAACGACGAGGGGGGAGCGCATTTCGTGGCTGACGAAGGTGATGAAATTCTTCTCCATCCTCTCCTTTTCGGCGCGCAATATTCTTGTTTCAAGCTTGAGCCGTCGGTAATCCAGCGCCCTCCGGGTCATGACCCTGAGCTGGTCCGCGCTGAAAGGCTTAGGGATGTAATCGTATGCCCCCTTCTGTATGGCTTCGACGGCGGAGACGATCGTCGCATATCCTGTGATCATGATGGGGACGATATCGGGGAAATCTTTGGAAAGAATTTCAATGATCTCCATACCTGATATACCGGGCATTTTGAGGTCGATGAAGGCGATGGCCGGCTTCTCCTCCCGCGCGATTCGGATGCCCTCGACCCCGCCCTCCGCCGTCAGGACGCGATACCCGGCTTTTTCAAGCGCCTGCTTGCACCCGTCCCGGACAGGCGCTTCGTCATCGATGATCAAGATAAGGGCATCCTGAGGCTCCATCATGGCTGTTCTTTTCCACCCAATTCATGGGCAATGCGTCCGAGCAGATCTTCCGCCTTCACCGGTTTGTGAAAAACCGCATTCACCCTTGGAAACTCCGGAGGAGTCTCAAATCCATTATGGGGTCCCTGAAGATCGACGGCGCTCAAAATGAACAGCGGGGTATCCTTTCCCGCATCCGTCGTCCGGATTTTTTGAAGCACCGAAAAGCCCTCGCCCCAAGTTTCCATCATCATATCGATAATGACCAGATCGGGCGCCACGGATTTCCACATCTCCACGCCGGCTTTTCCGCCCTCCGCCAGGAAGACCTCATACCCCCCCTTTTCCAGGATCATTTTCGTCGCAAAAAGGAAATCCCTGTCGTCGTCAATCAACAGTATCTTTTTCTTTCTTTGCAAGGCCTGATACCTCAGTTGAGTCGCAAATCACCCCGCCGCATTCCACGACATCTGAACGGAAACGGCTATGGGAAGATTGAGAGCTCTCTCCCGCGCCCGCATCAAACGGGGTCTGCGCAGAGGGAGAATACGGGAGAAGCTCGGCATCTGTGCAGCAAGGAAAATGCCAGATCATAACTATCCGATTTATCAGGCTTGTTTAAGGGAGGTCGAAAAAATGAGGGGGTTTGCGGGGAATAACTCCCCGCGGATGAGGAAGATGACCCCGGAAAGATGAAGATGATTTATAGATTATCCACCTTGATGCCGTAATTGCGTATTTTGATCCGCAGCGTCTTTCGGTCGATGCCCAGGAATTGCGCGGTTGTATTGATCTGATTGTGAAAGTGGTGCAGGGCTTTTTCGATATGTTCCTTTTCCACATCGATCAGGGTCATCCTGCCCGTGGAAGAATCCACCACGGGCGTTTTCACTCCGTCGCTCTGTCCATAATAGAAGATGTCCGAGGGGTTGACGATCTCCCGATCGCACAGGACGCAAAGCCGCTCCATCGTATTCTTGAGTTCCCTGATGTTTCCCGGCCATTGGTAAGAGACGAGGGATTTCCTTGCCTCTTCGGAGAGGCCTCGAACTTTGCCCCCGTACTTCGTAGTAAACACTTCAAGATAATTCTGCGCAATGGGAAGAATATCCGCCCTGTGCTCCCTCAGGGGCCGGATGTGGAGAGGCACGACGGAGATTCTGTAGAACAGATCCTCCCTGAACCGGCCGGCCTCTATTTCCGCGCGGATCTCCCTGTTGGTTGCCGCGATGAGGCGAACATCCACTTTCTCGGGGGCCGATTTGCCGACCCGGGGAACTTCCTGTTCCTGAACGACCCGGAGGAGCTTTGCCTGAATGTTCAGATTGATATTGGAAATCTCGTCGAGAAACAGTGTCCCCTTGTCGGCCATCTGAAACC
>JAHFBU010000220.1 GCA_023249795.1 Syntrophaceae bacterium | reverse complement strand
CGCCGCAGATTCCTTCGGCCCAAAGGGCATCTTTCTTGATGCCGTCGTTCTTGCCTTGCACGAAATCCATCAGTTCGTTAAAGCCCGTGCATCGTGCCTGTACATATTCATGGTCTAGAGCTCCGCGGTCCTCGAAGACGGAAATGAGCGCGTACATGAATGCAATATCGGTGCCCGGTAGTATCGGAATCCAACGTGCCCCGGTCTGCGTGGTTGTCTTCGTTTTTCGAGGATCGATGGTTACGATCGGCGTTCCTGTAGATGCGGCCGCGACAAGGCGGTTCTCAAGTTCCCCGCCGAGCCTGGCTTCCATGACATTCGAACCCCACAGCACTATCATTCCGGAATCACGGATAGTCGATGCGTCGAATCCTGAATTGCGATAATCGGCCCCGAATGCCTTCTTGATCACATAACCGGCGGCGTTGCTGGAATAGCTTCCCTCAAGCCGCGTGGATCCTCCGAGGCAATCCAGGAATCGCTGGGTGAGTCTCTCTGTGGAATGAAGAGCTCCCGTCGACCCTGCGCTTGAAAGGTTTATTATCGCCTTGGGTCCCGAACTCGAAAGGATTTTCCCAAGCCCGTCTGTGATTTCGCGGATCGCCTCGGGCCATGATATGGGCGTGAATTCCCCTGACCCTCGGGGGCCTGATCTCCGCAAGGGCGTTTTTAGCCTTTCGGGCGAATAATGAAAATGTGCAAGAGCCAGCCCCTTCGGGCAGCCTTTCAGGTAGTTTCCGGCTTTGGGGTTGTATCGGATTCGGGTTACCCTGCCCCCCTCGACCTCAGCCAGGAGGGGACAGGCATCGCCGCCACAATCTCTTCCGCAGAAAACAGGTAGTGTTGCCATGGTGATGGCGATTATAGCATCAGCGGAAGGCCAGTTCGATCACCTCTTCCATGGTTTGAACAGGATGGAAGGTAATACCCTTCTTTACGTGTGCGGGTATCTCGTCCAGATCATTCTCGTTTGCCGCAGGTATTATGATGTGGCGAATATTATTCCGCCTCGCCGCAACAGTCTTTTCCTTCAACCCGCCTATCGGAAGAACCTGGCCGGTCAGGGAAAGTTCGCCTGTCATGGCCAGGTGATCTTTGATTTTCCTGTCGATTACAAGCGAGAGAAGCGCAGTCGCCATCGTGATGCCTGCCGACGGCCCATCCTTGGGTGTGGCCCCCTCGGGGATGTGAAGATGTATCTGTCGGCCCTCGAAATAGCTTGCTCCAATATCATATTTCAGGGCTGCCACGTGCCGCACATAGGTGTAGGCTATTCCTGCCGATTCCTGCATGACAGACCCCATCTGTCCAGTAAGCTTGAAACCTTCCTTGCCGGGATTGGCAACAGCTTCGATGACGAGAGTATCCCCTCCCATGCTTGTCCAGGCCAAGCCAATGGTCATCCCCGGCTTTGTGGCTCGCTTTATATCCCCTTCCCGGAAAATCGGTTTTCCGAGATAGTCCTGAATGGAGTTTCTGTCCATCTTGAGCGAACCTGAAACTGAATCAAGCTCTCCAAACACCTGCTTTTTCGCGATTTTTCGATGGATCTTGTCGAGGTACTTTTCAAAATTCCTGACGCCGGCTTCGCGGGCAAAGGATTCGGCTATGAAAAGGAGGGCATCCCTCGAATAACGCACAGCCTTCTTCCCCAGCCCGTTTTTTTCAAGACTCTTCGGTATGAGATAATGCTTTGCAATCTCCAGCTTCTCGCTGTCCACGTAGCCCGGGATCTGGATAATCTCCATTCTGTCGATAAGGGGTCGAGGTATGGTATCCAGGGTGTTCGCGGTAGTGATGAAGAATATATTGGATATGTCAAAAGGAAGATCTAGATAATGGTCCCTGAAGCTGAAATTCTGTTCCGGGTCCAATGCCTCGAGCAATGCGCTGGATGGGTCGCCCTGGTATGATGCTCCCATCTTGTCTATCTCGTCGATCATGAATACGGGGTCCCTTGATTTCGCGATCTTCAAGCCCTGAATTATCTTACCGGGAAGAGCCCCTACATATGTCCTCCGGTGTCCCTTGATCTCCGCCTCGTCCCGCATTCCTCCAACGCTAAACCGGAAGAACTCCTTGGCCATGGCCCTGGCTATAGATCGTCAAACGCTGGTTTTACCGACTCCGGGAGGACCGACAAGGCAGAGAATCGAGCCCTTGGAATCCTTTTTAAGCTTGCGTACCGCAAGGTATTCGATGATCCTATCTTTTACGTCCTTCAATCCGTAATGGTCGGCCTCGAGAGTGTTCTGGGCCTGGGTCATGTCGAAATCGCTTGAAAGCGGCGCTTTCCACGGAAGACTGCAAATCAGTTCAAGCCAGTTCCGGGTAACGATGTATTCGCTTGATGCCGGGTCCATCAAGTTGAATTTTTCCAGCTCCTGCTCTACTTGTTCCTTGATTTCCCCGGAAAAGCCGAAGCCTTCGATCTTGGTCTTGAACTTCTGGTAATCCGAAGTCTTGGCATCGGCGGGAAGACCCAATTCCTGCTTGATAGCCTTCAGCTCTTCCTTGAGAAAATATTCCCGCTGGCTTTTCTCTATTTTATCATTTATCTCCGCCTGGACCCTTTTTTGAATTCTAAGCAGTTCCTGTTCCTTCTTGATATAGATGAGAACCTGTTCCATCCTCTGATGCACATCCATCATCTCCAGGACTTTCTGCTGCTCTTTCTTGTCGATATTGAGGATGCTTGCGATGAAATCGGCTATCTTTCCAGGATGATCGATGTTGATCATGTTCAGGCGCATCTCTTCCGAAAACAGCGGATTGTTCTCGGAAATCTGTTTCATCTCGCTCAGCAGGGCCCTGGTCAATGCCTTTATTTCGTCCGTGTCATCGTCAAAATCATCCAGATAGCTTACGGCAGCGACTATCGGAACCTCTTTGGAAAGAAATTTCTTGATCCTGAACCGCTTGAGGGTCGATATGAAGATGTTTATCCCGCCATCGGGAAGGTTAATGCGTTTTACAATCTTCGCGACAGTCCCAACCTGGAACAAGGCTTCGGTCGACATCGTGTCGCTGTCTTCGCGAGTCAGGACAAGACCAACCATTCCGTCGCCCGTCAACGCATGTTCCACTACCTGAATGTCCGCCTGGCTGGCGATCATGATCGGAGTGAAAATGCCCGGGAAAATGGGGCGGCCTACCAGGGTGATTATAGGCAGCTTGTTAGGAAGGATTTGGTCAATCGGTATTATCTCATTATCCGGCATATACTCTCCTGATGCGGGTTGCCTCTGTTGTTGTAGTAGCCCGGGTACATCGACCAAGGTAGTTTAAATTTACGATTTTTCGATCGAACCGGCAAGCATTGGCTCTGATGAAGCGCTCAAGGTAAGTGCAATTAA
>JAHFBU010000219.1 GCA_023249795.1 Syntrophaceae bacterium | reverse complement strand
TTTGTCCTCTGGAGCTGATACATACCCAGGAAAAGTTAAAGGATGCGGATATGTTCCGTGCAGGAAAACTCTTGGTGGTTTTCATCATTCTGACCTTCGGGTCCGGCTGGCCGTCGTGTGGCCTGGCCCTGAACCAGATTCTGAACATCCGCCACTGGGTGGCTCCGGACCACACACGGGTCGTGATCGACTTGAGCGACGATGTATCGTTCACCGTCGATAAGGAT
Source organism: Syntrophaceae bacterium (assembly GCA_023249795.1). GTDB lineage: Bacteria > Desulfobacterota > Syntrophia > Syntrophales > UBA5619 > UBA5619. The sequence continues at coordinate 3,163 of JAHFBU010000219.1, read as the reverse complement.
GAGAAGAGGGTTGCCGTCGATTTGAAGGATACCGAACTGCCTTCCCTGCTTCCCCTCAATACGATCCTGAAGGTGCCCGGGCTGGAGGGAATGACCCTTTCCTCCTATCCGCGAGCCGTTGTGCGCGTGGAACTCTCCCTCTCCGGTCCGGTCCAGACCACGATATTTAAGTTAAGCAGGTTTCAGGACAGGCCGTACCGGATCGTCGTGGATCTCGTGTTGTCCGATGCCGCAAAGCAGGAGAGCGAGGCCCGGAAACAGGTCAAGGTCGCACGCAAGGCCCGGATCGTCGTTATCGATCCCGGTCACGGGGGCGATGCCCCGGGAGCGGTCGGGGGAAAGAGGACCCTCGAAAAGGATGTCGTGCTGGCAATCGCAAAAAAGCTGCGGAATATCCTGAATCGCACGGAAGGTTACCGCGCGTTCCTGACCCGGGATGGCGACTATTATGTATCCTTCAATAAGAGGCTCATGATTGCCCGGGAATACGGGGCGGATCTATTCGTCAGCATCCATGCGGACGCGGCCAGAAACCGTCAGGCCGGAGGCAGTTCGGTCTATTGCCTTTCCACCGGAGCGGCAAGCACCGAGGCGGCGAAGATTCTTGCCAGAAATGAAAACCTGGCCGACGTCGTCGGCGGCGTCCCCAGCGGGGATGGGAATGAAGTCACGGATCAGATCATCCTCGACATGTTTCAGACCCACACCATCAATCAGTCCAAGATGTTCGGCGTGACACTCCTTAAAGAGCTGGGTGCGATCAACTGTCTGAAATTCAATACCGTCCAGGAGGCGCCTTTTCGCGTGCTCAAGCTTCCGGAAATTCCGTCGATCCTGGTCGAAACCGCCTTCATCTCCAATGTGAAAGAGGAAAAGCTTTTACGGAGCGACGGTTTTCAAACGCAGATCGCAGAGGGGGTGGCCCGCTCCGTCGTGGAATTCCTGCCGCCCCTCCCTCCGGAAAACGGACAGGCCTCGGTCGGAAAACCGGAAGAGACTAAAATGCGAAATTCTTCCAGAGGGAAGGTGAAAGGATCGGGAAAACAGACCATTGCCGGTAAACGCGATCCTGTTTCGGAGCCGAACGGAATCTATCAGGTGAAAAGGGGCGATACGCTCGCTGCGATTGCCGCAAGACACGGCACTTCCATTCGCGTTCTCATGGAGCTCAATCACCTCAAGCGCCAGGATCCGCTCTATCTCGGCCGACAACTGGTTCTCCCTACCCCCGCAAGGGCGCAACATCCGCATGATTAGTGCCGATTCCAACTCGAAACGCTATGTTCGTCGGCTTCGTCATCGGATACTCGACATAAGATCCATGACTGCGTCGCCCTCCCTCGCCGTCTCGATTTCATCTTTAATTTGGCACCAAAATAATGTTGTAACGCCCGTCGACGATTTTTTTCATTAATTCATTCGAAGCGTGCTCGTTTGTGCTTCCCGGTAAGGGGATCCGCTTCGGTAGAGTCTGATCCGCGGACGGATGGCATCGGCCAGAGCTGTGTTGCCGCGTGCATAGGCCTGAGAAACCGCGCGTTCCACGGTTTCTACTGCATCTGAAAATCGGCCTGTTTCGGCGTAGGCGGCGGCCAACGTGTCGAGGATAGCCGGTTCTTGTCCACCGGAAAGCTGGACCGCCCGCTGGGCCAGATCAATCGCCTCTACCCCATTACGGACTGATCCCGCGGAAGACGTTGCCAGTGCCCTTGCCAGTTGGTTTAATAATATGATGTTGTCAGGCTGCAACCGGACGGCCTCGCGCCACTGAATAACCGCATCGGCGATTTTCCCCTGCCGGTTCAGAGTCAGGCCGAGGTTATAGCGTGCCTCGACGTAGTCGGGTTTGATTTCTATCGCCCTCTGAAAATCGGCGATTGCCGGATCGATCTGTCCGCGGCTCTTCAGGGCAATCCCCCGGTTATTGTGGGCCTCGGCATAGTCGGGCTTGATATCCAGTGCCTTCTGAAAATAGGCGACAGCCGTGTCGGCCTGTCCGATTCTGGCCAGGGCTATGCCGAGGTTGTTATAGGCCACGGCGGAGTCGGGCTTGATCTCCAGCGCCTTCCGGTAATGGGCGATGGCCACATCGAACTGTCCGATCCCCGCTAAAGCGTTGCCAAGGTTGTTGTAGGCCTCCGCAAAGGCAGGATTGACTTCCAATGCCCTCTGATAATGGGCGATGGCCTCGTCGATCTGCCCGAGGCTCTCCAAGAGAAGACCGAGGTTGTTGTGGGCCTTGGCATAGTCGGGCTTGAGTTCCAGCGCCTTCCGATACTGGGCAAAGGCCGCGTCGGTCTGTCCGCGCCCCTCCAGGGTGTTGCCGAGGTTGTTGTGGGCGACATAGTTGTTGGTGGTACATTCCAGCGTATGGGTCCAGAGCGATTCGTTATTTTGCCAATAGGAGACCTGCATATGCGCACTGTAAATCAAGGCCGACAGAACAACCGCCGAGAGGGCGCCCAGAGCCACGCGGCGGTAACGCAGGCCGGCAATCAGATCGGCCGCCAGCCAGGTCAGCATGAGAGAGAGGCCGATCTGCGGAAGATAGGTGTAACGGTCCGCATGGGCGTAGTAGGAGATCTGCACCACCCCGATTACCGGAACCATCATCCCCAGATACCAGAGCCAGCCGACCGCCAGATAGGGATACCTCCTGCGAAAGGCAAAGATCCCCCCGGAGATCGCAAGCAGCAACCCCAGCGCCCCCGCCACCTGCCCAAACGGCAGGTGCTCCACCGGATTGGGATAAAGAGCGGCCAGCCCCGACGGATCAACCATCTGCCGGAGGTAGATGACATAGGAGACCACTGCGTTTTCCATCCGCAGCGCCAGGGAGAGCCGGTCGCCCACGGGCACCTCCTCCGGAACCAGAAAGGTGATCACGCACGACGCCAGCGCCAGCGCAAACAACGGCCATTTCTCAACGACCAGCCGGAGCAGTGTCCGGGGGGTGAAGTCGGTGACACGGTTCAGCGGCCAGTAATCGAGCAGAAGAAGGACAAAAGGCAGCGTCACCAGCATGTTTTTGGAGAGGAGCCCCAGGGCGAAGAGCAGAATCACCGTCCCATAACGGACCAGGGAGGCCGGGTGGCGCACATAGCGGACGTAGGCGCCGATCGTCAGCATGAAGAACAACCCGCTGAGGACATCCTTCCGTTCC
>JAHFBU010000218.1 GCA_023249795.1 Syntrophaceae bacterium | reverse complement strand
GTATCCGTTTCGTCCTTGAGCCGCGAATGGCGGACGATCCGACAGCCGCTTGCCTCATAATGGGTCTGTCTCCGGGCATCAAGGGAATCCATGTCGCCGACGATGAGATCGGGGATGATCCCCGTGTCGTCGAGATGGTGGGTCCCGCCATCGGCGCAGATTACAGCCGCGGGCATGGCCCTTTCCGCCTGTTCCCTGAGAAAGGCCGGATCGCCAAGGTCTCCGCCCGAGACGACAAAAACCACCTTCTTCATGGACATCCTCCGCGCTGCGGTACAGCCCCAAATCAGGCCGAATGATGTGGCCCCAGCCCGAAGAGCCGGCGGGTGTTCTCTTCCGTCAACCGTTCCAGCTCTCCGGCCGCCATGCCCCGGATCTCCGCCAGGCAGCGGGCCGTCTCAACGACATGGGCCGGCTCGTTGCGCTTTCCACGCCAGGGCTGCGGTGCAAGGTAGGGGGCGTCGGTCTCGATCAGAAGCCTCTCAATGGGGATCTCCCTCGCCACCGCCCGAAGCTGATCCGCCTTTCGATAGGTCACGGGACCGGCCACCGAGAGATAAAATCCCAGTGCGAGGCACTCCCGTGCCATGGCCGCGTCGCCGGAAAAGCAGTGGAGCACCCCTCGCAGACGCCCCTTTCTCTGTTGCAGGATCCGGAGTGTCTCCGCATGGGCCTCCCGGTCGTGGATAATCACGGGCAGGTCCAGTTCAATCGCAAGGTCGAGCTGCTCGGCAAACCGCCGGAGTTGAACCTCCCGCGTGGCAAGGTCGTAGAAAAAATCGAGGCCGATCTCCCCGATGGCGATCACCTTCTCCTGCTGTGCGAACCCCCGCAGGGCATCATAAGTCCCGGCGTCAATTCCATTCACCTCATGGGGATGAATGCCCACGGCTGCGTAGACCTGCGGATAAAGACCGGCGAGCGCCGCAACCTTCCGGCAGTCGGGAATCGTCGTTCCGACGGTAATGATCGCCGAAAGACCCGCCGCGGCGGCCCTCCCGAGGACTTCATCCCGGTCGCTGTCGAACTCCTCCATCTCCAGGTGCGCATGGCTGTCGATCGGCATTTTCTCCCACCATTTGAGATTATTGCAAGGCAAACCCAAGAAACGAGCAGTGAGTAACACAGCGGCCCTTAAGCCGCAACAAGATAATCTTTTCGGTTTGCTCTCATTGAAATCGCTGTCTTTTCTCGATTGGATGTGATAGGGCTCCGAACGACCATAGATCCACAATTAAAGGCATTTACGGGTGATCCGCCATGAATCTCAAAAACAGGCTGCTTGACTTCTCCATGGAAAGCAAGGGCCTCTATTACCGTCTGTCCATCATCTTCGCGTTTTTCTTCTTCGTACCCCTGCTTGGCCTGCTCTATTTCGGCCTGCAATATAACCTTCTCGAAGACCATATCCTTCCGGTATTTATTCTCGCTCTTCTTGCTTCTTCGCTTGCAGGGTATGTCCTGATCCGCCAGGTTTTCGACGGCATCCGAAATGCGTTGAAGACGATTGGAAGGCTGACGCACGATCTCGATGGCGGCAAACAGACCCCGACGATGAACGAATTACAGGGGATCGTTCAGTCCTTCCAGACCGTCGAACACCAGCTCCGGGACAGTTTCGGCAACCTGGAAAAACAGACCGCCCAGCTCGCTACGCTGAAGGAGCTCTCCGATCTCTGCTACGTGACCTTTGACAGCTCTGACCTATTGGCGATCACCCTGGAGCGGGCATTGAAGCTGACCAATGCCGATGTCGGCTCCGTCCTGATCCTGGAGGGAAAAGAACGGGAAACCTTCGTGGTCCATGCCACCTACGGGCTCGGCGATCTCCTCAAGATGGGAGACCGGGTCGATTTTGCGACAAGCATCGCCAAATTCGCGGTGATCAATAAATCCCCTCTCCTCATCGCGGATATTGAAAATGACAACCGCTTCGGACGGGGTAACCGCCCCCATTACGCGACCCGATCCTTCCTCTGCATGCCGCTGAAGGGAATCCAGGAGGTCTTCGGGGTTCTGACGCTTTCCCGCCGGGACTCGGACATCCCATTCACGCTTGAGGATACCAATGTCCTGACGCCGCTTCTCTCCAATGCCGCCTTCACTTACGATAACCTGGGTCTGATAAAGCGGAACCAAAGCATTCGTCGTCAACTCGCGATCATCACCGCCATTTGCAGGACCCTCGGCTCCAGTCTTCGCAACGGTGAACTCCTCCATGCCGTCCTGAACCAGTTTCACGAAGAGGTTCCCTTTGATGTCGCGGTGATCCTGGAGATCCGGAAAGAGATGCCGGATAAGGCCGTCGTTCTGGACATCCTTTCTCCTGTCCCGATCGGTCTCGAACGGAACGGGAGTTATGATTTTGAAGGCTCCAGCCTGGAAGGGGTCATCCGGCAGGGAAATACCGCGGCCATCGACCGGCCATCCGCCCCACTGCATCCGCTTGATCAGGAACTGCTGGTCAAACCGGGAATCCTTGACACCCTTCTCGTACCGCTGAAGATCGGGGGCGTGGTCAATGGAATCCTTGTCCTCGGCGCCTTCCGGGCGGGCGTCCTGAAGGGCTGTGAAGAACAGGTGGAAGAGATCGCCTTTCTTTTGCCGATCGCCATCGAAAAAAACCGCCTCTCCTCCTCGGTCAACAAGCGGGATCTGGAGATGGCGTCGATCAAACAGATCGGCAGCATCCTCGCCGCCTCGACCTTCGACCGGCAGGAGGTGCTCAAGCACACGATGGATATGATCCGGACGATCGTGAATGTTGAAGCGGGTTCGCTTTTCCTTCTGAACGGGGAGGAACTGGCCTTAAAGTTCGCCTTCAATATCGATCCTAAAATCGACATGGATGTCATGAAGTCCTTCCACATCCGTTTCGGCCAAGGCGTTGCCGGCTATTCCGCGGCCCGCGGCGAGCCGGTCATCGTCCGGGATGCGCAGGATTCCCGCCATTTCGCACCCGATTTCGACCGGCGGACCGGCTTCCGGACCCGTTCGGCGCTGTGTGTACCGCTCATTTCCCGCGGGAAGGTCCTCGGGGCGATCGAGGTCCTCAACAAGATCAGCAGCGATTTCAACGACGACGACCTCCATCTTCTTCAGTCCATAGCGACCTCCGTCAGCATTGCGCTGGAGAATTCGCAGCTCTATCGCGAGACGCTCTCCATGGCCGAACACGAACGGAGCGTTCGGAATATGTTCCAGAAATTCGTCCCCCGGGAGGTCGTGGACAAGATCATCCACATCGCCGGAGAAGAGAAACCGCTGATCGATGAGTTGAAGATACTGACCTTGCTCAATATCGACCTCCGCGGGTTCTCCACCCTTTCCAAGAAAATCGGCCCGCAACGGACGGTCGCCATATTGAACCACTTCTTCTCGGCCATGGGTAACATCGTCTTTAATCACGGGGGAATCGTCGACAAGTACC
>JAHFBU010000217.1 GCA_023249795.1 Syntrophaceae bacterium | reverse complement strand
CAGAAGCGGATAAATCTCGCACAGGGGCAGGAAACGATAGTTTATCTTTTTTACGGCGTGGACAAGACGAACGAAGTCATCGCTCATCCGTCCGCCTTCTGCTTCCGCATGAACCGGCAGGACGTGGATTCCGCCCTCCGCAAGGGCGGCGAGAATTATTCTTTCCCCCTCCTCGACACCCGTTTCCTCGAAACAGGGCAGATCCGACGGGATCTCGACAAGATCCGTTCCTGCGTGGGTAAAGGGTTCTTTCGCCCGGGTGCAGCTCAAGTAATCGAGATGAAAATCGCGAAGCAGCAGGAGCACGCGGTCGTCGATCAGCCATGCGGGGGCGCCGAAAGAGGAGGGCCTCCTGCCCGTCAGGCTTTCAAAACCATCGATGCCCCGCTTGAACCAGTCCCGGATCCAGGCCTCGGGGCGCACTGCGAGCTCATCCTGCCAGCGCCGGTGGTCCCATGCATGAAACTGCACCTCATGGCCTTCCGACATGATCCGGCGGACGAGATCGGGAAATGAAAGTGCGATCATGGGCGACGGAAGAAGCGTCCCGTACAGGGCGGTCCGCAAACCATAGAGGCCGGCGGCGCGCGTCCGGACCATTTTATGCAGAAAACGGGGGTTTTTCAGCATCTGGAGAACGGCGCGCCCCGAGGCGTCCGGTCCGATGCTTAGAAAAAAGGTGGCCTTGAGCCCCTCCTGGTGCAGCAGGGTGAGAAGCCGGGGGACGCCCAGCCTCATCCCCCGATAGGTATCCACATCGATTTTCAGCCCTATGATTCTATTCACATCCCCCCCGGTGCAGAATATCTCATTGCTCCTCTTGCATGGATGATCGTGCTATCCACGAAGGGACGGCTCGTTCTCCTCAAGGAAGGAGTAGAGGGTCATCCGCAGGGAATCATCGAGATTAATGGCCGGCGACCAGCCGAGAAGGGTTCGGGCCTTTTCGATGCTCGGCTTGCGGGTATAGATATCCTGGTAACCCTTTCCGTAATAGGTTTGCGCGGGAACATCGACAATCTCGGAATAGGTCGCGTCCCGGCGATGATCCGGATGCTCCATGAAGAGCTTCTTCAACATGACGGCCAGTTCCCGGACGGAGCATTCGTTTTCCGGATTGCCGATATTGATGATCTGGTTCTTGCAGGCGTCATCACGGTTCTCCAGAATGCGCAGCAACGCGGCGATTCCATCGTCGACATAGGTGAAGCAGCGCTTTTGGCTCCCGCCGTCCACCAGGCTGATCGGCCGCTTCATCAGAAGCTCGGCGATGAACTGGGTCACCACCCGTGAACTCCCCTCCTTTGCGGCAAACAAGGAATCCAGACGGGGACCGATCCAGTTGAAGGGTCTGAAGAGCGTAAACTCCAGATGGCCGCGGGTGCCGTAGGCATAGATCACCCGGTCGAGGAGCTGCTTGCAGCAGGAGTATATCCAGCGTTCCTTCTGGATCGGCCCCACCACCAGAAAACTCTCATCCTCTTTGAACTCCGGATCGGGACATGCCCCATACACCTCCGAAGTGGAAGCGAAGACCACCCGCTTGTGATACTTGACGCAGTGCTTGACGACATTGAGATTCATCTCGAAATCGAGGTTGTAGACGCTGATCGGATCTTCAACATAGAGTTTGGGCGTGGCAATCGCCACAAGGGGGAGGATGACGTCGCACTTCTTGACGTGATACTCGATCCACTCCCGGTTGATCGCGATGTCCCCTTCGATGAAATGAAAGCGCGGATTTTGGGTGTTCTTGCCCAGACGGTCGTCGGAGAGGTCCATCCCAAAGACGGTCCAGTCGGTTTGGTCGAGAATTTTCTGAGTCAGATGATGGCCGATAAATCCGTTTACCCCGAGAATTAAAATCTTCATGATAATTGTTTCCCATTCTTGTCTTTAAAATAGCGGATGATTTCGTCGCCGATCATCCTTTCATTTCCGACCTGCACATTTACAAGCTGAAGCCGTCCCCGCCCCGTCCGCACCCAAACCCGGTTCCCTTCAATTTCGACGTTCCCGGGAGGTTTGGTCTCCCCCCCCTCCCCGCTCTCTTCCGGCGTTCCCCACCAGATCATCAGTCTGGAGCCGTCTTCCAAATTGCAGAAGGCGCCGGGATAGGGAGCCGTGACGGCACGGATCAGGTTGTAGATCCTCACGGCGGGCCAGCTCCAGTCGATCCGGCCGTCTTCGGGTTTTCGGCCGCCGAAATAACTTCCCAGCGAAATATCCTGAGGGATGCGCGGCGCTGTCCCGGTTTTCATCAGCGGCAGGAGTTCATCCAGCAGGATTCCCGCCGCGTCGCAGAGCTTCCCGTAGAGGATGAATGCGGTATCCTCCGGGGAGATGGGCACGATCTTCTGTCCGACAATATCCCCCGCATCCGCCTTTTGAACCATGTGATGGAGTGTGACCCCGGTCTGCGGCTCTCCATTCACCAGAACCCAGTTCACGGGACAGCGCCCGCGATAGGCGGGCAGGAGCGATCCGTGGAGGTTGTAGGCTCCCTTTGACGGAATTCGAAGGATCTCGTCCCGGATCATCCGGCGATAATAGAAGGAAAAAATCATCTCCGGCCGAAGGCTCGCGATCCTTTTGGCCCATTGGGTCTCATGGATATCCGCCGGGCATTCCACGGGTATGCCTTGTTCCCTTCCCCACGCCTTCACGGAGCCGAACCAGCAGTTTTCATCCGGGTCGTCGTCATGGGAAAAAATGGACGTAATTTCATATCCGGCACGCTTGAGGGCGTTGAGACCCGCAACGCCCATGCTGTGGTAGGCAAAAACCACAACCCTCATGCATCCCCTCCTGCTGAGGGCGGATTGTTTTCATACACACATTCAACCACATATTCAGGCCGTTTGCGGACCTCGCGGTAGATCCGGCCGATATATTCGCCGATCAGGCCGAGCGCAAAAAACTGGAGCCCCACGAAGACGAACAGGATCGCAAACAACGTAAACACCCCCTGCGCCGCCCATATGGCGCCGTAAGCGAGGCGGGCCACCGCGAGAAAGAGGCCGAAACAGATACCGAGGGTCGCCAGCAAAATCCCGCCGTACATGATGAGCTTGATGGGTAATTCGGAAAAAGATGCCACCAGGTCGAACTGAAGATTGATCAGCTTCCGAATGGGGTAGTTGGATTTTCCGCCGTGCCTCTCCTCGTGGGCGACCTCGATCTCGGTCACCCGTTTTCCGAAATGGGTCGCCAGCGCCGGGATGAAGGTGGCATGTTCATGGCAGGCAATCATTCGCTCCACCACGGTCCTGCGATAGGCCCGAAGCATGCACCCCCAGTCGGTCATCCGGACACCGGTGATTTTCCTTGCCACCATATTGACGATCCTGGAGGGAAGGATCCGGAGCAGGGAATCCTTTCTCCCCCTGCGGATCGTGCCGACCACGTCGAATCTCCCCTCTTCCATCGTC
>JAHFBU010000216.1 GCA_023249795.1 Syntrophaceae bacterium | reverse complement strand
GCCGCCCTGCCCGACCCCGTCGGCAAGATCACCTCCATGTGGCGGCGGCCGAACGGTCTTCTCGTCGGCCGGATGCGCATCCCCCTCGGCGTCATCGGGATCATCTACGAATCCCGCCCGAACGTCACGGCGGACGCGGCGGCCCTCTGCCTGAAATCGGGGAACGCCGTCATTCTCCGCGGCGGCTCGGAGGCGATCCATTCCAACCTTGCCATCGCCCGGATCCTCCAGGATGTCCTCCGGGATCTTGCGCTTCCGGAGACGGCCATCCAGGTCGTCCCCATGACCGACCGGAAGGCCATTTACGAACTGCTCCAGTTGGAGGAGCTTATCGACGTGATCATCCCCCGCGGCGGGGAGGAGCTGATCCGCGCCGTTGTCCGGGATTCGAAAATCCCGGTGATCAAGCACTACAAGGGGGTCTGTCACGTCTTTGTGGACGAGGGGGCCGACATCGACATGGCTGTTCGGATCTGCATGAACGCCAAAACGCAGCGGCCGGGGGTCTGCAACGCGATGGAGACGCTTCTCGTTCATGAAGCCGTCGCCGGGGTATTCCTGCCGCTCGCGGCGGGCAAACTCCGGGAGGCCGGCGTCACGATCCGCGGCTGCGAGAAAACGAGGGAGATCCTGCCGGAGGCGGAGGCGGCCCAGGAGGAAGACTGGTATCGGGAATACCTCGATTTGATCCTTGCCGTCCGCGTGGTCGGCAGCCTCGACGAGGCGATCGCCCACATCGAGAAATACGGCTCGCTCCACACCGAGGCGATCGTTACGGAAAACTATGGCAGGGCGCAGCGGTTCCTCCAGGAGGTGAACTCCTCCACGGTTCTGGTCAACGCATCCACCCGTTTCAGCGACGGCTTCGAGCTGGGGTTGGGGGCGGAGATCGGCATCAGCACGACCAAGATCCACGCCTTCGGGCCGATGGGGCTGGAAGAGCTGACGACCACCAAGTTCATCATATACGGAAACGGGCAGGTACGGACATAGTGTTCCGGGGAGACGTTCCGTGGGCTGGGAACACCTTGCAGCAAGGTATCCCCACATCTCCCCGATACTGATTATAGAGGTACAGGAATATGAAATGGGGACTGTTCGGGGGCACGTTCGATCCGATCCACATCGGACATCTGCGGTGTGCATCCGAGATGCGGGAGCTCTTCGACCTGAACCGGATCGTCTTCGTTCCGGCGGCGAGGCCGCCGCACAAACTCAACGCCGCGATCACCTCCTTTTACCACCGCGAGCAGATGATCCGCCTCGCCATCGAGGGGAATCCGGAATTCTCCTTTTCGGACGTTGAAAACCAGAGGGAGAAGACCTCCTATTCGGTGGAGACCGTGGAGTATTTCCTGGACAAGCACGGCCCGGAGAAGCTCGAACTCTATTTCATCCTTGGTCAGGACGCCTTCCTCGCAATCCGCACCTGGAAGGATTGGGAGAGGCTCCTTCTGATGTGCCACTTCGCCGTCATGACCCGGCCGGGCTACCTGCACCAGGGGCTGCAGGAGATCCTCACCCCGGAATTTGCCTCCCGGTTAACGTATGACGAATCGATCCGGGGCTTCCGCGGACCGACGGGCCACATGATCTGCTTCCGCGATGTCACCTTCCTCGACATTGCCTCCAGCGACATCCGGAAGCGGGCCGGGGATGGAAGGGATGTCCGCTATCTGGTCACGGACGAGGTTCGCCACTACATCGTAAAAAATGCCCTCTACCGCGAATAACGCGAACGGCGCTTCCCGAGAGATCAATTTGACAAACCTTGGACCGGAATTCCATCAACCTCGCTTTAGATCCTTTTACCTGCCAATATTTTATGGATTGCCCCCCATGGAGTATCTTTAAATCCCCTTTTATAATTCATAAACGGGAAGGAATGGCCCTGGGAAGGAATGGCCGATGTTCCTGGTTTTGTCTCAATCAATAAATATCTGTCCCGCCAAAATGAGAATGTCCTAAATAGCCAAAGTAGAAATGTCCTATTTTAGGCCATATGGTTCTTGTCTCCGGTACGATTTCGATAAAAAAGATGCGAGGCGAACATGATTATTGTCAACGGTCAAATGTTCACAACCATAGTGGATGCCGCCAGGGAGCTCTCCGTGTCGGCGAAGACGGTTCGCCAATACATCGCGAAAAGAATCATCCCGGAGCCTCCCGTTATCCAGTACGGCATCCGGAAGGTCATGTATTTTCCACCGAGCTATCTGACCGCGGCAAAAAAGCGGCTTCAAAATTACCAGACCGGAAAAGACGACAAGGAATAGTTAAGGAATAGTTTTGGATTGTCATGCGTTTCACAGGGACATGACCACGGACGGCGGGATCAAGATCGACTTTTACGGGAACATCTGGAATCGTTATTAAAGGATTTACGTGGCTCGACTCAGCGACATTACATCGACGGAAAAACTCCTCAAGGTCATCCGCAGCAGGAAGGATGAGCCCTCGACGGCGCCGGCATGTACAGCCGAGACGATGCCCCCCCAGGCCGGTCGCTTCAGGATTCCCGTGCCCGGGTTGATAAAGCTTCATAATACTTCAACGGTCGGCATCGACATCGGCCACGATTACCTTCGCCTGGTCCGGGCCGAGGAAACCGCCGCCGGCAAGTTTGAGATTGTCGACCGGAGGCGCTTCGCCGTGCCGAAGACGCCGCGGGACACGCCGGAATTCGCGGCCTTCCTGAAATCTTCGCTGGCGGCGATATGCGGTTCGGCAAAGCAGTCGGATCTGTGGGCAAACATGTCCGCGGCCAGGATCGATCTCCATCATATCCGCATCCCCAGGGTTCCCAAAAAGCAGCTCGGCAATGTCGTCTATTGGACGGCCAAGAAGGAGACCCCCTTCGACGAAAAGGAGATGGTCTTCGATTTTGAAACCCAGGGGGAGGTCATCGAACAGGGCATTCCCAAACTGGCCGTCATGGTCTACACGGCCCCCCGTCGGGAGATTGAGGATCTCAAGGGGCTCTTCGCGCGGATCGGCTGGCCGCTCACCGGGATCTCGATTGTTCCATTTGCCGTACAGAATCTCTTCCGGACCGCCTGGATTTCCGCCATTGAAGGGGTCGCGGCAAGCCTGTTCATCGGAAACGACTTCTCCCGGATCGACATCTATTCCGGGAACGACCTCGTCATGACCCGCGGGATCAAGGCGGGGCTGAGCAGCATGGTGGAATCCCTGGTGGAGCAACTCAACGATGAGAAGCAGGATCCGGAGAGCCCCGCGCTGACCGTCGAACAGGGCCGCAAGATCGTCCGGAGCCTCAGTCCGGATTCCCCGCGCCTCCTGGCAACCGACGCCGGGGCGAATCTTCCGGACGAAAAGATCTTTCAGATGATCGAGCCCGCCCTCGAGAGGCTGGCGCGCCAGGTGGAGAGGACCTTCGAGCATTATGCCACGACCATGCCCGGCGAACGGATC
>JAHFBU010000215.1 GCA_023249795.1 Syntrophaceae bacterium | reverse complement strand
GAGGCCGAACGTCTCGAGCACGAAGGGGGCAAGCTGCCGAAAGGCCATCATGTTGAAGAAGATATGCAGGATCCCTCCGTGGAGGAAGGAGGCCGAAATCAGGCTCCACCATCGGCCGTAGGCAAGCGGTATGGTTCCGGTCGCCCCGAGCAGGAAGAGGCTTTCGCCCGAAGGGGAGAGAAACGTCAGGGGGTTGGCCGAAAGGCCGAGCCTCTTCGGGTCGATCAGGATCGAAAGGAGGAAGAAGGCCACGTTGACGGCGAGGATCGCCATTACCGGATCGAAGCGCTGCGCAGAGAACAGGCCGGCGAAAGTCCTTTTCCAGAGGGCGCCCGGACGGGACATCCCGCAGTAGGGGCAGACCGGCTCATCGTTGCTGATCAATCGGCGGCAGTTCGGGCAGAGCATGGATTTCTTTTCGATCATTAGCGGTATCCCTTTTGGCAGCCGTCTATATAAATCTCATGATTACCGGTATCGCGACAAACGTTCCGATGGAGGTGGTCAGGTTGACGACGGCGATCAACAGAAGCAGCCGCGTGATCTTGTTCCGGAAGAACCCCCGAATCGAGACGATGTCGTCCTGAAGCGCGAGAAAATCCTTCACCTGCGGCTTGCGGAGCGTCGCCTCCGTCAGACCCGCCACCCAGCCCGCGGCGATCAGCGGGTGCAGCGTCGTGATGGGGGCGGCGAGGGCCGAGGCTACGATCGTCAGCGGATGGGCCAGAAGCAGAAGCGCCCCGAAAGCGGCGAAGGAGGCGGTGATCACCGCCCACCAGATGATCATCTTCAGGCTCGCCTGGGACCCGGAATAGAAAAAACCGGCGATGAAAAGGCCCACAATGGCCAGCGAAAAAAACCAACCGGCGAATTTCCCCCAGACACCCTTTTCCGGGATCAGGTTCAACGCCGCGATGTCGATCTCCTCTCCCAGGTGTTTTTGAATGCCGGGCACATGACCCGCGCCCACGACCGCCACGATCCGGGCGCCCGGCGCATGGCCGATCGTGTGGGCGAGGTATAGATCGCGCTCGTCGATCAGGGTGGTCTTCAGTCCCGGGAGTTTCTCTCCAACGGTCTGGAGGGCGAGTTCCAGGACGTCCTGTTTTTTGAGCTTCTCGATCTCCTCTTCGGTAATATCGTCGCCGGCGAAGAGCGACAGAAGGACATCGGGGAGGAACTTCACCTTGCTCCAGAAACCCATCTGCCGCCAGGTCCGCAGAAGCGTCACGCGGATCTCCCGGTCCGCAAGCACGATCTTAGCGCCGACCGCCTCGGCCCGGTCGATGGCCCGGAGCATTTCCTCGCCCGGTGTGATGTTGAATTTCCGGGCGATCCTCCGCTGAAGGGAGGCCATGATGAGCTGGGAGAGAAGGATGCTTGTCCGCTTTTCGCGGATCACCTTGATGATGTCGGTCTCCTGCCACTTGTCCCTCTGGCGGATGGCCTCATAGCGGGGTCTGCAAAGCTCGACGCAGACCGTGTCCGGCTTCTCTTCGTCGATGACCCGCTCTACCAGATCGGCGCTTTCGCGCGAGACATGGGCCGTGCCGATCAGGATGATCTCCCGGCCTTCCAGCGTGATGTGGTGGACATTTTCGTGTTCCAAGAATTTTCCTTCCTTCTCATTATTGCAAGGGGTTCTTAGCAGTAATTGCCGTCGTTGTAAAGGGAGCGGTTTACGAATAAGCCCGAAGATGCTAAGAGGATTCAAAAAATGGCGGAAGGGGCGTTTCAATGAATGCGCAGTTGAAAATCGGGGATCGTGTCATGACCGGGATTGGGGATGTGGCCTTCGGCGGCGACGGCGTCGCAAGGGTTTCCGATCTGGTCCTCTTTGTCCCCTTCACGGTGGACGAAGACGAGGCGGAGGTCGAGATCACCGAAATCCGAAAGCGCTATGCCCGGGGGAGGCTCGTCCGGATCATCGCCCCGTCCCGCCACCGTGTCCCTCCGGTCTGTACGGTTTACACACGCTGCGGCGGCTGCCGGATGCAGCACATTGCCTACGGTCATCAATTGGAACTGAAACGAAGGCAGATCGGGGAGGTCTTCAAGCGGATCGCCGGCATAGCCCTTCCCCCTGTCGCAGCGGTGATTTCCTCGCCGCTCCCCTTGGGCTGGCGGGGCAAGGCGGAGTTTCATATCGCGGGCGACAGCGGCGGTCCGTGCCGGACGGGGCTGATGGCCCTGGCGAGCCATGATCTCATCGAGATCGAACGCTGCGAGATCGTCGAGGAGTCGATCAACGATAAATACCGCGAATTCCGGGAGGCGCTCACGGCGGATGCAATTGGGATTCCAGGGAAGCGCCAGGTCATCTGGTCCGACGCACAGGGCGAACCCCCGACAAAGATTTCTGCCGGGCCGGGAAGGCCGCCTGATGTCGAACGCGTCGTCCGCGGCCGACGTTTGACGATCCCCGGGCGGGGGTTCTTTCAGGCCAACGTTGCTCTGGTCGGGGAACTTGTAGAGCAGGTGGTCGCGATGTGCAGCCTCACGGGTCGCGAGACCGTGATCGACGGATACGGCGGCGCGGGCCTCTTCTCCCTCTTTCTCGGATCGCAGGCCGGCCGTCTCTTCGGCATCGAAGGGGACCGCGAGGCCGTCCGCTGCGCGGGGATCAATCTGATCCGGGAGGGCTTACCCAACGCGGAATTCCTGCATGGGGACGTGGCCGATATTCTGCGGAATGAATTTGTGTCACGCGGAAGGACGGCCGACGTGGTTGTCCTCGACCCGCCCCGCGACGGCTGCGGCGAGGAGGTTCTGAAAGGGGTGGCGGCCCTCCATCCGGAGAGGATCGTTTACGTCTCCTGCAACCCGGCCACGCAAGCGCGGGATATCCGCCGCCTGTCGGACTATGGCTACGTCCTCCGCCGTCTCCAGCCGCTCGACATGTTTCCCCAGACGTCTCATATCGAAGTCATAGCGCTGCTTACGCGGGGGAGAGACGAGAGAGAGCGGGTAATGGAATCAACGGAGTGACGGACGACAACTCGGAATACGCGCAGTATATGCTCGGCCGGCTGCACGGTTTCGTTCGGGGAAGCGGGCCGGGCGCTGTTGATCAGGAACCGTTTTCCCCGCGGGGCTTTCTGCCGAGAAGCTCGTAGATTCGGAGTCCGCCGAGGGCCCCGCCCATATCGCTCTTGCCGATCTCCAGAACGTCGAGGATCGACTCCGCGACGGCCTTGCGCGTCTTTTCACTGATGAGGATGCTGTTGGGTTTCGATTTGGTCAGCTCCTGCAGGCGGAAGACGGCATTCACCGAATCGCCGATGACGGTGTAGTCCATTTTCTTGTCGAACCCGATGTTGCCGACCACCGCCTCTCCTGTGTGGATGCTTATTCCCAATGCGAGCGGGTGATCGAGTTCACCGATGAAATAGCTGTTGACGGCCTGCAAACTCTCCCTCATCTCCAGGGCTGCGGCG
>JAHFBU010000214.1 GCA_023249795.1 Syntrophaceae bacterium | reverse complement strand
TGGGGTGCTACGGTTTTCTCAAGGGGTTTTATTTCGCGACCTTTGTCGGACTTCTCGTCATTACACAGGGCTGGCGGGCGTTGTCCGAATTATTAAGAGCTGATTATCGGGGAACGGGCAGGATCACCGCGTATCAGATCATGGCTCTGATCTCCATCGCCTACGCCTTCCTTATTCTGGCCTTCCTCCCGGCAACCGGGAGTAAAATACCGGACGTCCATTCAGGACTGCTCGCCCTCTGGGATCCCGGGGTCATCCTTTTCTTTGAAATCCTCTGGGTTACCGCTTTCATCTTTACCGGGAGAAGCCGGTCAACCGGTGCCACGGTCCGCCTGCATGTGGTCGAATAGCGGTGCGCCTTTCGGAACATATCGGTTTCTTTTGTCCGGGGAAATTGATAGAATCCGACACCACGGATAAGATCCGCGCCAATCCCGATGTGAAACAGAAGGGACTCGACCATGAAGCAGAAAAAGATCCTCATTGCTGATGACGAAAAGGATATCGTCGAGCTGATCGCCTATAACCTTGAACGGGAGGGATTTGCCGTCCGCAAGGCCTTTGACGGCCGGAAGGCTTGGGAACTTGTGAACGCTGAAAAACCGGACCTCGTCATCCTCGACCTGATGATGCCGGACATGCCGGGCATGGAGGTCTGCACGAGGATCCGGAGGCAGGAGGCGACCGCCTCACTGCCGATCATCATGCTGACCGCCAAATCCGACCCCGTGGACAGGATTCTGGGGCTGGAGGTGGGGGCCGACGACTACATCACCAAACCGTTTCATGTCCGGGAGCTCATCGCCCGTGTCCGCGCCGTACTGCGTCGGTCGGAGCGGCGTCCGGACGCGGATCTGCCGGAATCGTTCGACTACCGGGGGCTTCACATCGATTTCAAATCTTATCGGGTGACGATGGACGGTCAACCGGTTGAACTGAGCGCCCGTGAATTCAAGCTCCTTCAGTTTCTGACCGGCCACCCCGGCCGCGTTTACAGCCGTGATCAGCTCCTGGATCAGGTCTGGGGGACGAGGCCTTCGTGGAACCCCGAACCGTCGACGTCCATATCAGCCGCCTGCGGGGGGCGATAGAACCGGACCCGTCGAATCCCCGGTACATCCTCACCGTCCGCGGCATCGGCTACAAATTCACGGACGAAGAATGATGAACTCGTAAGAAGTCGTCACCCCGGATTGACCAGCCAGATCTTTTCGCAGTATTCGCGGATCGCGCGGTCCGACGAAAATTTTCCCACCCGCGGTGAGGGAAAAACATTGTTCCTTTTTTGAGCACCCTGGGCCGCGGCACGACGGTTTCGCTCCGGTTTCCTTTGTCTCCCTCAGGAACGGTCCAATAGGACGCTATTTGATTGGGCGATCTCCCGTCGAGCTGCTGACATGCATGCCCCCGTCCTTCTCACTTTTCCTTGACATTTTGCCGTCGGTCGCTGAAGATCAACCCATCACCGGAGAAAGAATATGCCGAAACATTCCAAAATCTTCATGGTGGCCTGCTGTCTCTTCATGTTTTTTAGCCATCCGGGGTCCGCGGACTCCCAGAAGACCCTGAACGTTCAGGTCCGGGAAGGCCAGATGCGCAACGCCCCCTCCTTCCTGGGAACCATCGTGGCGAGGCCCTCCTACGGCGAGCATGTCATCCTCATCGAGGATCGGGGGATCTGGAAGAAGGTGTCCAGCAAAGGCGTTCAGGGCTGGATGCATGCCTCCGCCCTGACCGCGAAGAGTATCGTTCTCAAGGCCGGGGCGGCAAATGTGCAGACAAGCGCCACCGGAGGTGAAATCGCCCTTGCCGGCAAGGGGTTCAGCGAAGAGATCGAGAAGGAGTACAAGAGCCAGAACAGGAATATCGATTTCGCCTGGGTGGACCGGATGGAACGTTTCAAGGTCGCCCCCGACGAGATGCCGGCCTTCCTCAAAGAGGGGCAGGTCGTCCCGGCGGCAGGGGGTGCAAAATGAATAAAGCGCTTCCACCGCTTGCCATCCCGATTATTGCCGCCTTGCTCCTCAGCTCCTGCCAGACCATGGAATCCGCCACCAGCATCGCCACCGTGATCGCCCAGGGCGCGGGGGCCATCTCCGAAACCCAGGCGGAATCCATCCGGAAAACCACCAAGGCGGTTGCCCGGAGCGCCGAGGAGTTCACACCCGAACAGGAATACTACGTCGGCCGCACCGTCGGGGCCGTCGTTCTCTCCAAATACAAGGCCTACGACAACGGCCAGGCCAACCGGTACCTGAACGTTCTCGGCCAGACCCTCGCCCAGGCGTCGGATCTGCCCGACACATTCGGAGGGTACCATTTCCTCATCCTGGACTCCGACGACATCAACGCCTTCGCCACGCCAAGCGGCCTGATCTTCGCGACCCGGGGGCTCCTGCGCTGCTGCAACAGCGAAGATGCCCTCGCAGCGGTTCTCGCCCACGAAATAGGCCACGTTCAGCTCAGACACGGGATGCAGGCCATCGAGAAGGCGCGGGTCACCGCGGCCCTGACCACCCTCGCCGCGGAGAGCGCCAAAACCCTCGGCTCCAGGGAGGTCGCCGAGTTGACGAAGACCTTCGAGGGGGCCATCGCGGACATCACCAACACGCTGATCAACAAGGGCTATGCCCGGGCCCAGGAGTACCAGGCGGACCAAGTCTCCCTGACCATCCTGAAGCGCGTCGGGTACAGCCCCAATGGTCTTGTGGAAATGCTGACCCTCATGAAACGGAACCTGAGGCCGGGCGGCGTCGATTTCGCGAAGACCCACCCCTCTCCGGATGACCGGATCGCCGAGATTCTGAAGAGTTCGCCCCGTCATGCCCCGGTTTTGCCGCCGCCGGCCCGGCAGAAGCGCTTTGAGCAGGCCATGGGTAAGATATGAGAAAAATGCTCCTGGGCCTTTCGGCCGGCGCGATCGGTTTTGCGCTGGCCATGCTCCTTTGGATACCGGGCTGGCTCGACCGCTGGGAGGGAAAAACCTGGGACTGGCGGGTTAACCTCCTGGCCAAACCGGGCCCGGCCACCGACAAGATCCGCCTGATCCTCCTCGACCAGAACAGCCTGGACTGGGGGAAAAGGGAGAACGGCCTGAGCTGGCCCTGGCCCCGGGAGATGTACAACCCCATCCTCGACTTCTGCAAGCGGCAGGGGGCCAGAGCGGTGTTCTTTGACGTTCTCTTCACGGAACCCTCCGGCTACGGCGTTGACGACGATCAATCCTTCGCCTCGGCGATCCGAAACGGTCCTCCTTTCGTCGGCGCCGCCTTCCTGAGCGGCAGGAGCGGGGCCGAGAGCCGATGGCCCCCTTCCCTACCCCCGCAGGATTTCAAGATCGACGGTCTCGACTTGTGGCTCAAACAGCCCCCCGCCGGAGAAACCCTCTTTCGGCGGGCCATTTTTCCCATTCATGAGGTCGCCGCGGCCGGCCGGAT
>JAHFBU010000213.1 GCA_023249795.1 Syntrophaceae bacterium | reverse complement strand
CATCCCTTTCCACGATGATCCGGAAGCAGCTTCCGGGGATCCGTATCCAGTGGGGCAGCGTCATATTCCTCCCCTGGGGCTGGTACGACTTCGCCACCGGCCTGGAGGAGAGGCTCCCCGCGATGAACAATCCTTTTGGCGCCTTTTTCGGCCTCTCCTTCTCCGTGACCTTCACGTTCCGAACGATCCAGGAGATCATCCGCGATCCCGTCCCGCTTGCCACCGAGAGCGGAGGGCCGATGGCCGGTGTCGTCAGGGAATTAATCAAGGAAGCGGGCACAAAAAATGGTGCATGAAGCACTCTTGTACGAAAAGGAAACGGAAGGCCGGGTGCGGTGCGGCCTCTGCGCACACCGCTGCCGGATCGTTCCCGGCGAACGCGGGCTCTGCGGTGTCCGGGAAAACCGGGAAGGGGTCCTCTACAGCCTCGTTTATGGTTTGATCCTTGCCGAAAATGTCGATCCCATCGAGAAAAAGCCCCTCTTTCATCTGCTGCCCGGTTCGCGCTCCTTCTCCATTGCCTCGGCGGGCTGCAACTTCCGTTGTTCCTTCTGTCAGAACCACGAGATTTCCCAGATGCCGCGAGACAAGGGTCGGATCGCCGGGCGGGAGAGAACCCCGGCCCAGATCGTGGAGCTGGCGCTCCAAAGCGGTTCGAAGAGCATCTCCTACACCTACACGGAACCGACGATCTATTTTGAATTCGCCCTCGACACGGCAAACCTCGCCCGGGAAAGGGGGCTCAAGAACGTATTTGTGACGAACGGCTACATGACTCCCGAGATGCTGGAGATGGTAGCCCCGAGGCTCGATGCGGCCAATGTTGATCTCAAATCCTTTCGCGACGACTTTTACAAGAAGCAATGCGGCGCGCGGCTTCAACCGGTTCTCGACAGTTTGAAGAAGATGAAGGCGCTCGGGATCTGGGTCGAGGTGACGACGCTCCTCATCCCCGGCCTGAACGACGGCGAGGATGAGCTCCGCGACCTGGCCGCCTTCATCGTTTCCCTCGGCGCGGAGACCCCCTGGCACATCAGCCGCTTTCACCCCCAGTATCGGATGACCCGGACGCAACCGACGCCGGCATCCTCGATTCACCGGGCGGAGGAGATCGGCCGGGCCGCGGGCCTGAAATATGTTTACAGCGGGAACATTCCGGGCGATCCCGGGGAAAACACCCATTGCGCCGGTTGCGGCCGGCTCCTGATCGGTCGCCGCGGCTTCTCCATTGAACGTCTGGACCTGAAGGGATCGGCCTGCCCCGATTGCGGCGCAACCCTGGACGGGATCTTCTGACGGCATCCTTATTTTTTTGTCATTCCCGCGCAGGCGGGAATCCATTTCCATAGGAATCGGGGACATGTTCCGAAAAGAATTAAAGGTATCGGGGACATGTTCCGGAAGCCCGAAGGGATCGGAACGTGTCCCCGGAATAGGTTTTGTCATTCTCACGAATGCGGGAATCCATTATTATGAACGAAATGACCGAAACAAACGATGACCTCTGGGAAGTAGCCGCCACGGCTGCGGGCATGCCGCAGGCCAACATCATTGCGGGCAGGCTCTCAAGCGACGGCATCCAGACCCGATTCAGCTACGAGGCCGCCGGGCCGGTCTATGCGATCACGATCGATGGCCTGGGCGAGGTCCGGATCCTCGTTCCCGCCGGCGACCTGGAACGTGCGAAGGAAATTCTCTCCCGTTCCTACGACGACAGCGACCTTCCCTGGGAGACATAGTTTGTGTGGCGAACGCCACCTTCTTTATAATCTTCATTAACAGTCGTCACCCCGGCGAAAGCCGGGGTCCAGGGCAATTGCAAGTAATTGGAAATACTGGATTCCCGCTTTCGCGGGAATGACAAAATATGCCTACTTTCGACTCTTTACGAGAGCATCAAAGATTAACGTCCTGTTTTCGGTCATTTCCACCATATCTTGTGGTCCTTCCCTTCTTTCCCCACAGCGGATAGTATTTCCCCTTTACAAGTCCATTTTCTTCTGTTAGAGATTGTCCAAATCGCGTTTCCCGACAGATACCAAACGGATTATAACGAAGATGAGGCTTCAGAGACTCGAAATAGCAGGCTTCAAATCCTTCCGGGAGAAGGTCGTCGTTGACTTCTCTCCCGGCATCAGCGGCATCGTCGGCCCGAATGGTTGCGGCAAAAGCAACATCGCTGACGCGATCCGCTGGGTCATGGGCGAGCAGCGGGTGAAAACCCTCCGCAGCAAGAAGATGGATGACGTGATCTTCAACGGCTCGGAAGAGGCCGACCCCGTCGGGATGGCCGAAGTCTCCATGATCCTTACGGCGGACGACCAGCAGTTCCCCGGAAATTACGCCGAGTGCAGCGAGGTGATGATCGCGCGCCGCCTTTTCCGCGACGGTGATTCCGAATACACGATCAATAAGATCCCCTGCCGACTTCTGGACGTGAAGGAATTCTTCATGGGGACGGGGATCGGCGCCCGGACCTACTCCCTGGTCGAACAGGGCAGCGTCGCCTCCCTCGTCGAGGCGAAGCCGGAAGATCGGCGGGTGTTCATCGAGGAGGCGGCCGGCATCTCCAAATACAAGAGCCGGAAGGAGTCCGCCGTCCGGAAGCTTCAGTCGACCCACGAGAACATGGTCCGCCTGAACGATATCCTCCGCGAGGTGAAGACGCAACTCAATGCGATCTCCCGCCAGGCGAAAAAGGCGGAGCAGTACAAGGCCCTGAAACAATCCTTCAAAGAGAACGAACTCACCGCCGCCCTCCATGCCTGTTCCGACATGTGCGCCAGCCGGGTCTTACGGGAAGAGGCGAAAAACGATCTGCAAAACCGGGAGACGGAGGTCCGGACGCGCATGCAGGGTTTCGAATCCGCCCTGGAGGATCTGAAGGCGGAGGTCCTGGAAAACGAAGGATTGATCTCGAAGCATCAGGAAAAACTCTACGGCGCCAAGAACGCCATCAACATCAAGGAACAGGGGATCGAATTCGCCCGGCGGAAGATCGCCGATCTTACCGCGAGACGGGAGAAGGATCTCGCCGAGGGCGAGGCCCTGAAACGGCGCGAGGGGGAGACCGACGGGGAAATCACCTCCCTCCGGTCCGCCGCGGCCGAAGCAGAGGGACGGATCGTTACGCTCCGGGCGGAGGTCGCCGAGGGGGAGCAGGCCCTCGAAGAGCTCCGGCGGATGGACCGGGCCTGCCGTCAGGCGCTGGAGGAAAAGAAGAACCGGCACATCGGCATCGTAACCGAAAAGGCCAGGCTGAAGAATATGGTCTCCGGCTTTACGCGGATGATCGAAGACTTTGCGAGACGCGAGGCGCAGGAGGTCCAGGAGATCGAGGTAAACGGGAAGCGGTCGGCGGAACTGAACCGCACCCTGGAGAATCTCCGATCCGGGCTTTCCGTGGACGAGGCCGGTCTGGCGGAGCTCAGTCGGCGGAGAGAAGAGATTGCCGACGAGTTGGAACGCGCCCGAGGAGAACTGGCGGA
>JAHFBU010000212.1 GCA_023249795.1 Syntrophaceae bacterium | reverse complement strand
CGTGGGGTAGAGGCTGGAGATGACCTCCATGCAGCCGGTCGCATTGGTGATGACCGTGTCTTTTCCAAGCGCCTTGCACATGAGCCGGATCGCCAGCGCCTCGCCGCACCCTTGGCAGGCGCGGTGGCCGGCGCTGAAGTACTCCTCCTTGCCGACCAGCTTGTGGGCATAGAGATCAAAGTCCCCGATGATGCATTTCGCATTCTTTGCCGTATCCATTATCCCCTCACTCCGTAAAATACGTATGGTTCGGAAAGTTTTCCCTGGGCCGCCCCGCGGACCATGGCGATGAAATCCTCCACCTGGACGTCCCGGCCGCCGAGGCCGATGATATAGCTCACGATCGCCGGTCGGACCGGTTCATCATACAGGGCGGAGCGGATCTCCTAGAAGACGGGGCCGCCGGGGCCGCCGAAGGAGACGGCGCGGTCCGTCACGGCAAGGACCCGGATCCCCTGCACGGCCTTTTTCAGGTCGTCAAAGGGGAAAGGCCGCCAGAGCTTGATCTTCAGCAGACCGGCCTTCACCCCCTGTTTGCGCAACTCGTCAACGGCGATCTCCGCCGTCTCGCCCATCGACCCCATCGTGACGAGGGCCACATCGGCGTCTTCGGTCCGGTAGGAGCCGATCGGCTCATACTTCCGGCCGAACTGCGCCTCCCATTCCTTCCAGACCTCCCTGATCACCCCGATGGAATGGACGATGGCCTCGTCCTTGGACTTCTGCGACTCCGTATAGATATCCGGCATGCCCAGGGTTCCCATTGAAACGGGCCTGTCGGGATGCAGCGTGGCGTAAGGGAGATACGCGGGCAGGAAGCGGTCCACCTCCTCCTGATCCGGCATGATGATCGGCTCGACCACGTGGGTCAACTGGAAACCATCCATGTTCACGTTGACAGGAAGCATCACCCGCCGGTCCTCGCCCACCTTGAAGGCCTGAATGGTCATGTCGACCACCTCCTGGCCGTTTTCCGCAAAGAAGGAGATCCAGCCCGTGTCGCGCTGAAGCATGATGTCGCTGTGGTCGTTCCAGATGTTGATCGGGCCGGAGACCGCGCGGTTGGCGATGATCATCACGATCGGGAGCCGCATGGCCGAAGCGATCGGCAGAACCTCGCTCATATAGAGGAGCCCCTGGGAACTGGTCGCCGTCACCACGCGGGATCCCGTCGCCGAGGCGCCGATCGCGGCGCTCATGGCGGAATGCTCCGACTCGACGGTCATAAAGGAGGCGTCCACGCGGCCGTCGTTGACGATGTCCGACAGATGCTCGGCCACATGGGACTGGGGGGTGATGGGATAGACGGCCGCGACATCAAACCTGCAAAGGGCGGCCGCTTCCGCGGACGCAATCGCCACTTCCATTCCTACTCTCTTGCCCATCCTCTAGCCCTCCTCATTGACCATTTTGATGGCGGCCGACCAGCACTCGTGGGCGCAGATTCCGCAGCCCTTGCAGTAATCCAGGTTCGCATCAAAATATCCGTCCGCCTTCTCGGCAATGCACCCCTCGGGGCAGTAGATATAGCAGACGCCGCACTTGATGCACTTCGCGTTATCCCAGACCGGGCGCTTTGCCCGCCAACTGCCGGTGTGATATTCCGAGGCGCTTCCCGGCCGGAAAACCATGCAACCGGGATTCATCTCCTGCCAGGTCTCTGGCCATTTTTTCTCAGTCATCGTGTTACCTCAAAAACGAAAAGTTTTATGTCCCGGGACACGATGCGATTCCCTCGGACTTCCGCATCATCTCCCCGATGTCCATTCTAATTGATGATGCTGACCTCTGCGAAGGCCCGCTTCGCAGCCGCCTGGTTTTTCGGCGCGATCCGGCCGAATCTCTCCGTGATCGGACCATCCAGCGATTCCAGCTTAACGACACCCGTCAGCTTGACCAGCGCGCCCAGCATGGTCGTGTTCGTAATGGGCACGCCCAGCTCCTTCCAGGCGATCGCCGTGGCATCGCAGGTCGCGATCTTCCCATCGTAACGGATGTTCTTCTTCAGCTCTTCCAGGCTTTTCGTGGTATTGATCAGGAGGATCCCTTCGGGCTTGAGCCCTTCCGCCACGTCCACCAGCGCCACGAGACTTTCGTCGAGAACAACGACGACATCCGGACGGTAGATGCCCGAGCGGATCTTGATCTGCTTGTCATCGACCCGGTTGAATGCGGTCACGGGCGCCCCGCGCCTCTCCGGTCCGAAGCTCGGGAACCCCTGAGCATACTTTCCCTCTTCGATGGCGGACAATGCAAGCAGTTCCACCGATGTCACCGCCCCCTGACCGCCTCTTCCGTGCCATCTGATTTCTAACATTCGTCAAATCTCCCGTAGTGATTGGCTTTGCTGAATGAAGTTTTTTCTATCGTATCGAACGGTGGCTGTCAAATGCTATTTGAAGAGCGGCCGCCCCCGGAAACCTGTCAGAAACCGCGGCGTAATTCGAGACACTTGGCCAGCGTCATCCGATCCGTATACTTGAGATCCCCGCCGACGGGAACGCCGAGGGCGATCCGGGTGACCTTCACGCTCCGATCCTTGATGAGCTTCGAGATGAGCAGCGCCGTTGTCTCTCCCTGCACGCTCGGGTTTGTCGCCACAATGACCTCTTCAATGATGTTGGCTGCGACCCGGTCAAGGAGTTCGCGGATTCTGAGCTGTTCCGGGCCGATCCCGTCGAGAGGGGAAAGCGCCCCGTGGAGGACGTGGTAAACCCCCCTGTAGCCCCCGGAGGTCTCCAGCGCGATAAGGGAATCGGGCTCCTCGACGACGCAGATGAGCGCGCGGTTCCTCACCGGATCGGAGCAGACGTTGCAAAGCTCCGCTTCGGCGAGATTGAAACAGACCGAACAGAGGCGTATCTTATGCTTCACGTCGAGAATGGCTTCGGCAAACCGCCGCGCCTCATCCGTGGAGACGTGGAGGATGTGGTTTGCCAGACGCGCCGCCGTCTTCTCCCCGATGCCGGGGAACTTCGAGAACTCTTTGATCAGGCGCTGGATGGGCAGGGCATAGCCGGACATGGCGCCCTCCTACATCAGTCCGGGGATCTGCATCCCCCCCGTAATCTTCCCCATTTCGGAAGCGGCCATCTCCTGGGCCATGCGGATACCTTCGTTCACCGCCGCCACGATCAGATCCTGGAGCATATCGACGTCGTCCGGGTTAACGACCTCCTTTTCGATCTTCAGTGAGAGAATTTCGAACTTGCCGTTGACGGAGACCGAGACCATCCCGCCGCCGGCGGTCGCCTCTACGGTCTTAGCGGCAAGCTCCTCCTGGAGCTCCATCATCCTCTCCTGCATCTTCTTCGCCTGCTTCATGATGTTTCCGATATTCTGCACTGATACAACCTCCTCAATATGCATTTGCGGGTCATGTTATTCCGCGCTCACCTTTACGTCCCGCACCTCCGCACCGGGAAAGACGTCGAGGATTTTCCGGACAAGCGGGCTTGAAAGCGCCTCCCGCCGAATCTCCCGGATGCGCT
>JAHFBU010000019.1 GCA_023249795.1 Syntrophaceae bacterium | reverse complement strand
CGCTCTGAGCACTCTTTCCAGCGCATTTACGACACCGGGATTTCGGGCGACCCCTCCAGTCATCATTACTGGAACTGCGAGACCGATTCGATTCGCCATCGCAGAATCACGGGAGGCGATTGCCTCATGGATCCCCGCGATGATGTTTTCCCGCGTCTCTCCCCCCGCAATCAGAGAGATCACCTCCGACTCAGCGAAAACCGTGCAGAGGCTGCTGATTTTTGCCGGGCATTTCGCCCGGAGGGAGAGGGTGCCGAATTCGTCGAGATCCGCCTCCAGGGCGCGCGCCATCACCTCGAGGAAGCGTCCCGTCCCCGCGGCGCACTTATCATTCATCGCAAAGTTTGTAACCCGGCCCTCTTCATCCATGACGACGGCCTTGCTGTCCTGTCCGCCGATGTCGATCAGCGACCGGACACAAGGGTCGAGGAAGCGGGCCCCGGCGGCGTGACACATGATCTCGGTCACTGTCTTGTGGGCCATGGCAACACTCCTGCGGCCATAACCCGTGGCGACGATCCGGATAATATCCGGGGGAACAAGGCCCAACTCCGTAAGGAGCTCATCGAAGACGCGGTATCCTGCCGCCTCCGCATTGTAACCGGTGAAGATCACCTTTGTTCCTAATAGTGCGCCGCCCTGCAGAATGGCGCACTTGGCAGTGATGGAGCCGATGTCGATCCCGGCCGTCAAGCTCATATCGCAGAGGCCCCCCCGTCCACCGTGATCGTCTGGCCGGTAATATAATCCGCGTGCCGGGAAGCAAGAAATAGAACAATGGGAACGAGATCCGCGGTCTCGGCGATACGGCCCGCGGGGATTGCCTTGACGATCTGGTCGTAGATGGCCGGTGTCGACCAGAAGGGTTTGCTGAAATCGGTCCGCACCATTCCCGGGGCGACGGCATTGACCTGGATGTTGAAGACGGCAAGCTCCGAGGCAAGAACCTTCGTAATCATTTCGACGCCGGCCTTGGCGATTCCGTAGATTCCCATCGCGGGGACCGCCCTCGTACCGGCAATCGATGAAATGTTGACAATCTTCCCCTGTTTATTCCCCCGCAAAATCCGGGCCGCCTTCCGCGCGCAGAGGAAGGTTCCTGTGAGATTTCCCTCCATGATCTTGTTCCAGATGGGGAGATCAGTGTCCGTGACGGAGGCGGTCAGGAGGTTCATCCCGACGTTGTTGACGAGGATGTCGAGACTACCGAATTGACGGACGGCCGTATCAAAGAGATTTTCCACGTCGCCTTCCTTAGCGATATGGGCGGCAACGGCGAGGAGCCTCTCACCGCCGTTAAGCTCCTCCACGGCGGCCTTGAGGTTATCCTCCTTCCGACCGCAGATGACCACCCGTGCGCCCTGCGCGAGGAAATTCCGGGCCAGCTCCAGACCGATCCCCCGGCTTCCCCCTGTTACGACGACTACCTTTTCGTCCAGATCATACGATATGCCGCTCATCGTTCCCCTCCTATAATGAATCCCATGGACACCTCGGCCATTTTAATTTTGATAACATAATGTAACATTTTTACAGGATGTCGATTCCATTCGGCGATTGCTCGCCCATATTCTTCACCGGCCCTGCGGATGGAGCGGCGTCGGTTGGGTCCAGCGCTCTTTGTCTCCTTCGTAGAACCACTTGTCCGGGAAACCGCGGTGGCGGATGAAGCTGGGATTCTCCGCCCAGCGGATCAGATCCTCGTAGGCCTGGTGGATCTTCCGGAACATCACCACATCGCCCCCGAGATCGGGATGGTGGATTTTGGCCTGGCGCCGGTACGCGTCACGAATCATCTTCCGGAGTTCGGAAGAATCGAGGTTCGACTTTTCCAGATTTAAATAGATGAGAGATGTCGGCTTGACATCAGGTGTGTGCAGGATTCTCGGCTTGACGGCCTGTGGCGGCACGCGGTTTCGGGCCGCCTGATTAAGGACATGCAGCGTTGCGAAATACCGTTTTTTCGTCCGCTGTTGCTCCGCCCACCAGGTCCCGCCCAAGATGTCCGCCATCCGGCCAAAATCCTCGCCGGGACTTTTCCCAGGCGTTCGGGGGTAGAAAAAGCTGCAGATCTCCTTGTAACCGTAAGGCAGGAGATCCATGATGATCAAAAAATCGGAGAAGTAGAAGGTGGCGTACCTCGCGTTGAGCGCCTGGAGAAGACCGCAGCGCATGTCGAGCCGCTGCCTAAGTTTCTGCCGACAGTCGACGGAGCAGTAACGCCGCTTGCCGAGATGCTCCGTTGTCCCGCAGGAGAGGCACCGCTTCTGTTCTTCCCCATCCGCGATGGGGACGGGCAATACTTCCATGGTTTTCTTCATCCGACAATCCGCCTCTGCAGTCCTTTCCGCGCTAACCGTCGAAAAACAAGAGGCTCCATACTATCAAAGAGAAACAGGAAAGAAAAGAGGGTTTCAGGCAATCGAATGGATTGTCACGTTGGCCGTTTTCGGCTATGCTGAATAACATAGTGGGGTGATTGTCCTGCTTTCGGAAGAAAAGGACCGTTTTGTGCCCGCATTCGGAAGGTGAACCATGACCGTTATCGTCCGCAACGCGACCTATGAGAGCGATCTCCTCCGGCCCCTGATCTTCGGGATGATGGATGCAATGGGAGGGGATAAAATCGGGGGGAAAAGCCGTGTCCTGATCAAGCCGAATCTCCTCTCCCCCGCGCTTCCGCGCCAAGCCGTGGTCACCCATCCATCCGTCGTTCGTGCGGTCGTGGAATACTGCAACCAGCGGGGTATCCGCCCGCTTGTCGCCGACAGTCCGGCAATGGGATCATTCGATCTTGTGCTCCGGGTAAGTGGAATCCGCAACGCCCTCCGCGGCCTCGACTGCGAATGCCGCCCGTTTGAAAGTTCCGTCCGCGTCGATATCGGCGAGCCGTTCGGCGCAATCGAGATCGCCGAGGATGCCGTCCGAGCGGACGTCATCGTGAATCTCGCCAAGTTGAAAACCCACAGCCAGATGTTTCTGACCCTCGCCGTCAAGAACCTCTTCGGCTGCGTTGTCGGCTATCGGAAGCCCGAGTGGCACATGCGGGCCGGCATTGACCGGCAGGCGTTCGCCCGGCTCATCGCCCGGATTGGCCGGACCCTCCGGCCGGCCTTCAACATCCTCGACGGTGTGCTGGCAATGGAAGGGCAGGGGCCGGGTATGAGGGGCGTTCCGCGGGAGATGGGCGTCATACTCGCCGGTTGCGACCCTTTCGCCGTCGATCAGGTCGTCTGCCGGATGCTCGACCTCGACCCGGAGCAGGTTCCCGTCCTGAAGGCCGCCCGGGAAATGGGTTTCCCTGCACCGGAGGCTCAAATCGACGGGTCGCTCCCTGAGATTCGGGATTTCCATCTGCCCCGCGCGACCTCTCTCATCTTCGGCCCGAAGTTCCTGCACGGCTTCATACGGCGGCGAGCTCTCCAGCGGCCCGTCTGCAATCCCGTAATCTGTCGGATATGCGGGGAATGTTGGAAGATCTGCCCGGCCGGGGCGATCACCCCGGGGCAGAAACCGCTTCGCTTCGACTATGACCGGTGCATCCGCTGCTACTGCTGCATCGAGGTATGCCCCTTCGGTGCGCTCGATATCGCTGAGACCCTT
The DNA here is from genome assembly GCA_023249795.1 of Syntrophaceae bacterium. Lineage (GTDB taxonomy): Bacteria > Desulfobacterota > Syntrophia > Syntrophales > UBA5619 > UBA5619. The sequence continues at coordinate 9,077 of JAHFBU010000019.1, read as the reverse complement.
GTCGGACGGATTTTCCGCGGCACGCCACCGCAGTGACAGGCTGTTGACCGGGAGAGCATCCCGCAAGCCCCGCCCCGTGGGCGGACTGCCTTCCAAACGCCCATTTGCTCTGTTTCCCTTATCCTTAATTAAAGACGGGATAAAAGGATTTTACCTTTTCCACGGTTTGTGTTAGCAAACGATCAAGGGAAAGCAGGACGGTGCGTCGGTTACAACGGAGGAACCATGGTAGAGAATTTCATCAATGGCCTTTCCGCCTATTTGCAGGGGTCGGTTTGCCTCTCCTTTCTGGCCGTGTATCTCGCGGGCGTGATGATCAGCTTTACCCCCTGCATCTATCCGGTTATCCCGATTACAGTCGCTGTCATCGGCGCCCGCGGACACGGCTCGAAGGGCCGGGGATTCGTCCTGTCGCTGATCTACGTGACCGGCATGGCAGTCACGTATACCATCCTTGGCGCGATCGCGGCACTCTCCGGGAGGCTGTTCGGCCAGATCCAGAGCAACCCATGGACCTATTTTTTCATCGGGAACGTATGTATTATTATGGGTTTGTCAATGCTCGGCGTTTTTTCCTTCTCCATCCATATTCCCGCCTTCGTGGAGCGAGCGAAGCCCCGCAAGAGGACGAAGGGGATCGTCGGCAGTTTTCTGGTGGGGGCGGTTGCGGGCCTGATTACCGGTCCCTGCGCAGCACCGGCCCTCGCCGTAGTCCTCGGCTACGCGGCAACTCGACAGAATCTGGTTCTTGCCTCGAGTCTGATGTTCGTCTTCGCCTTCGGTATGGGGACCCTGCTGATCCTCGTGGGAACGTTTGCCGGTCTTCTTGCCGCTATCCCCAAGTCCGGTACATGGATGACCCGGATTAGCCGGATCTTCGGCTGGATCCTGCTGGGGGCGGGGGAATATTTTCTGATCAACGCCGGCGTCCTCTGGGTGTAAAACAGTACGTAAAGGAGATACGATGTTATTTTTGGATAGTCGAAAACGGGTTTTTATCCCCCATGAAATTGTTTCCGACCGGTTTCCCACCGGCGCGCGGAATATCGTGGCGGTGGTGGCGGTTGTGATCGTTGCTTGGATCTTGTTCCTTCCGTCTTACACCCATTCATTTGGCCCGGGTGCGCGCGCGGACAATAAGTCATCCTTTGTTGAAAAGGCGCCGGGTTTCGTTCTCAAGGACCTGGACGGCCGGCAATTCCGGTTGAATGACTTCAAAGGGAAGAAGCCGGTCCTGCTCATTTTCGGTGCGACCTGGTGCGGATTCTGCAGGGAAGAGATTCCCCATTTCAAAGCCCTCCATGCCGCCTATGCGAAGCAGGGGTTGGAGATCGTCAACATCGACAGTCAGGAATCGAAGGAAAAAGTGGCCAGATTTTCCGCGAAAAATGAGCTCCCTTACCGCGTGCTCTTGGACGAAGACGGCGCCGTTGCGGGCATATACGATATCCTGGGCGTCCCGGCGATGGTTCTCATAGACCAGAAAGGAAATATCCTCTGCCGAATGTGTCAGCGAGTCGAACCCATCATAGAGTCGCTCCTGAAAAAGAAGTAAGCTAAGGAAAGGTGTCATGGCCTTATCGGAACAGAATGAACTCTACGACCGGCAGACGGAAAACAGGCATCTTCAGGAGATGATCGGCGCCCTCCGCGACGAGATGGAGGAGATGCGGATCGGCGAGCAGGAACGCCTCCAGAAGTCTCTGGCCGCGGCCAGCGACGAGATCGGCCAGCTCAGGAACATGGTTACTGCGCTCAGGGACGAAATGGACTGTCGGAAAGGCGACTATGAGGAGAATAGCCGGGCCATTGAGCAGGCCGCCCGCAACGAGGCGAGACAGTTGCACGAGATGATCCGAACGCTCAGGGAACGACTGGAAAACCATGCCAAAGGATAGCAACGAGAAAAGACCGCCGGTCTCGCAGGAAAGGCGGCAGAAGATCAACGAGGCGGAGCTCCTGCTCGACATCTCCAAGACGATCGCGGCGTTCGAGACCCTTGACGAGATCCTTTCATCCCTTGTTGAGATCACTGCGCGAGAATTGAAGGCCGACCGGGGAAGTATTTTCCTCAACGACAGTGAAACGGGAGAGCTTTACTCCCGGGTCGCACAGGGAAATTCCCATCGCGAGATCAGGATTTTGAATAATTCCGGCGTCGCCGGTTACGTCTTTACCACGGGGGAGGGGCTCATCGTCCACGATGCCTACAAAGATCCCCGCTTCAACCGCTCCATAGATGAACAGACCGGCTATGTCACCAAAACGATCCTTTGCGTCCCCATCCGGACGATCAAGGGAGAGATCATCGGCGCCGCCCAGGCCTTGAACAAGAAGACGGGCCGTTTCACCCAAACCGACCGGCGCCTGCTGGAGGCGATGACCACGCAAGCCGCGATCGCCATGCAGAGCACGCAGTTCGTCGAACGGATGAAACAATTCCGCAGAAAGGAGATGGAGTTCTTCAATGTCGTCTCGGACGTAACCGCCGAGATCGATCTTGGATCCCTCCTCCAGAAGGTGATGTCCGAGGCGACGAGGATGCTGAATGCCGAGCGGGCAACCCTCTTTCTCAACGATGAGAAAACGAATGAACTCTTCTCCAAGGTCGGTCTGGGGCTGGCAGCCACGGAGATCCGCCTGCCGAACCATCTCGGAATCGCCGGAACGGTTTTCACCTCCAGGCAGACGGTGAATATCCCCTATGCTTACGCTGACCTGCGCTTCAATCCTGCCTTCGACAAGAAAACGGGGTTCTTCACCCGCTCCATCCTCTGCGTACCGGTCATCAACAAAGTCGGGAAGATCATCGGGGTGACCCAGGTATTGAACAAGCGGAGCGGCCCTTTCACCGCGGAGGATGAATCGCGTCTGAAGGCGTTCACCGCCCAGGTATCGATCGCCCTGGAGAACGCCAAACTCTTCGACGATGTCCAGAACATGAAAAACTACAGCGAGAGCATGTTGGAGAGTATGTCCAACGGCGTGATCACGCTGAATGAGGATCAGAGGATCGTAACCTGCAACGCAGCCGGGCTCCGCATCCTTCAACTCGCTTCCGAGGCGATTCTCAAACGGAAGGCCGAAGATTTCTTCACCGGCGCCAACATCTGGATCATCGAAAAGATTCGGAACGTCGAGGGGAGCGGCAAGCCGGACGTCATCATGGACGCCGAGGCCGAATTCGGAGGAACCCGGATCTCCGTGAATCTGACGCTCCTCCCGCTCGTAAGCACCGCGAAAAAGAAGCTCGGCTCGATGATCATCATCGACGACATCACGAGCGAAAAGCGAATGAAAACGACCATGTCACGCTACATGGATCCGGGGCTGGCCGATCGGATCCTCGAAGGCGGCGATGAGATCCTGGGCGGTAAGAGTACCGTGGCGACGATTCTTTTTTCTGACATCCGTGGGTTCACCACCCTGACCGAGGAATTGGGGGCGCAGGGGACCGTTTCCCTCTTGAACGAGTATTTTACGATCATGGTGGACTGCATCCAGAAAGAGGGGGGGATGCTGGACAAGTTCATCGGGGACGCGATCATGGCCGCCTTTGGGGTGCCCATCCCCCATGAGGATGATGAGGACCGCGCCGTCCGGGCGGCGATCGGGATGATTCGCGCCCTGCATGTCTGGAACCGCGAGCGCGCAGCCGAGGGCAAGAAGCCGGTTGGGATGGGCATCGGCCTCAACACGGATATGATCGTCTCCGGAAACATCGGGTCGCCGAAACGGATGGACTACACCCTGATCGGCGATGGCGTGAACCTGGCCTCCCGCCTGGAGAGCCTCTGCAAACAATACCATGCGAGTATCCTGGTCAGCGAGAACACCGTCCGACGTCTGAAAGGCACCTATCGAATCCGCGAGGTGGACCGGGTACAGGTCAAGGGGAAGACGCATGGCGTGGGGATTTACGAGGTCCTCGATTACCATACGGAAGAGACCAGCCCCGGCCTGATGGAGGTGGTGAACCACTTCCGCGACGGCCTGGCTCTCTACCGCCGCCGGGAATGGGAGCGGGCGGTTGGAAGGTTCGAGGAGGCCCTTCGTGTGAATCCCGATGAAATGCTCTGCCGGATGTACATCGAGCGCTGCGTTCACTTTCGGGAGGAACCTCCCGGAGACGACTGGGACGGCGGCTGGATCATGAAAACGAAATAATCGAGCCCTGAAGAAATGATACCGGCCATGTGCCCTCCGCTGCGACCTTACCCCGAAAAGAGAGATTTGAAATCCACCCTCAGCGATCCTGAAGTGTGAAATCTGTTACAGTTTTGCCAATTTTATCATTGACATTTTCCGGGGAAAGTGTCTTAAAGTAAAACAAAGCGAATTGTCTTCTCTATGTTTAGTTGCGCTCAAGCCCTCTGCCATATGGACGAGTCCCGTTGTTTCAAACTATAATTCCTATTGCTGTAACCGATCCTGATCAGAAAGGAATATCTCATGGTAAGAAGGGTTTCTTGGGTCATCGCCTCGATCTCCGTCATGGTTTTGATCATGGCCTGTTTTGCCGCCACGGTTTTTGGCCAGTCCGGCGGTCCTCTTGAGGCCGGCATCCGTCAGTACCAGGCCGACAATTATGAGGAGGCGGTTGAGCTGTTGAAGAAGGCCCGGGAAAAGGCGCCCAAATCCACGGAGGCGGCTTTTTGGCTCGGTATGGCCTACAAGCAGCAAAGCGCTTTCCCGGAGGCGGTGCCCCATCTGACCGATGCCGTAACCCTCATCCCCCCGATCAAGGAGGCGATCGTCGAACTGATCGATGTCCTCTACCGCGTTGACCGGGTGGCAGAGGCGCAAAAATGGATCGCCGTTGCCGAGCGGGACAACATCTATCCCGCCAAGACGGCGTTCCTCAAAGGGATGGTTCTGGTCAAGGAGGGAAAGTACACCGAATCAATCGCGTCGTTCGAGAAGTCCAAACGGCTGGATGCCTCCTATACCCAGAGTGCGGACTTTCAGATCGGTCTGGCCTACATGATGGACCGCAAGTACAAACAGGCGGGAGAGCGATTCCGGGCCGCCATAACCCAGGACCCCGTCTCCGATCTGGCCTCTTTTGCCAGGCGCTATCAGGACCTGGTCGAGGATCGGAGCTGGGCCGAACGTTCCGTCCGTCTGACGCTCAACGTTCTCGGACAGTACGACACGAACATGCTTCAGGAGCCCTACGCCCATCCGGACATTCCCGATGCCGGGGACCAGCAGAGCCTGGCGATGCTGAGTACCGCGCGGGTGGATTTCGTTCCGGTCCTCCCCGGCAAATGGTTGTTCAATGCCGGGTACGCGGTTTCCAGCAACATCCATGAGAAAAACGTTCATACCCACGATGTTCTGGTCAACAATTTCAGCTTGGCGCCCGGCTACAACTTCGGCCGTTTTGCCGTCAATCTCTCGGTCAATTACGCCCACATCCTGAAGAGGAACCCCAGTTACGAGCCGTATTCCGAAAACTTCAGTGCGGGACCGCTGGTGCGGATCCCTTTGACCGAGGAACAGAACCACATCCTGGAACTTTACGGCGGCTACGTTAAGAAGAATTTCTTTTCGGTGCCCATTGATCCGAACGAAAACCAGCGGGCGACAGGCCTGGACAGCTACTTAAGCTGGATGTGGCTCTTCAACAACGGGGCGATTCTCAACCTGAAATACGGCTTCCTGACGGAAAACGCCGACGGGAAAAACTGGTCGAACCAGGGGCAGCGCTTTACCGTCAACAGCATCATTCCGCTTCCCTGGCGCCTGAAACTGCAGCTGGGCGGAGAATTTTTCCTCCAGGATTACACAAATGAAAGTTCGATTTCGGCGTTCAATAAGGAGACGCGCCGGGACAAAACCTATACCGGGCTGGCGGGGTTGACCTGGGATCTCAACAAGAATCTGAGCCTGCTGCTCCAGTACACGGGGATTAGGGCCAGTTCCAACATCTTTATTTATGATTTCGACCGGAGCATCTATTCGGCCGGTGCGGAACTTCGGTTTTAGGGTTCATTATTATCGACAAACCTTCATTATCAGAGAGGTTGCATATGTGGCGAAAAATCCAAAAATCATTGGGTCTGGCGATGCTTCTGATCCTGCTGCCGGCGGTCCTTCTCGCGGCGCCCGTGGGCAAAATCAGCCATCTGGAGGGCGAGGCGGACGTGACCGCGCCGGACGGCAAGACCGTCATCGCAAAGCTGTCCGACCCGGTCAACCAGGGGGATATCCTGCGCACCAAGGCCAAAACCAAGGTGGAGGTTACCTTCCTGGATGGAAACGTCATCTGGATCGCGGAGAGATCCCGGCTGAAGATCACCGAATACGAGCACAAGGAGGGGAAAAAGAACTACTTCGACCTCTTCCGTGGGAAGACCCGTGCGATTGTCAGCAACCTCGCCGTGAAATCCTCCCTCGAAATGCACACCCCGACGGCCGTTTGCGGCGTCCGCGGTACGATCTTCATCGGCTACTTCTCGAACGGCGTCAGCGGCTTCATCTATGAGCAGGGACAGGGTTACGGCTATAACAAGGCGATGCCCTCCATGGTAGTGACCATCAAGGCCGGCCAGACCATGCAGGTTACCGCAGCCGACAGACAGCCGGTCGTCCGGGCCTCCACGGTTACGGAATTGAACCAGCACATCCAGGATACATCGGCCTCCCAAAGTAACGGAAATACTCAGGGTCAGGTGCAAGGGCAGGGCCAGGGAGAAGGCCAGTCGGATGGTCAGGGCAGCGAGCAGCCCCCGCCACCGCCTCCGCCACCCCTGCCACCCCCACCGCCGCCTGAGATTATTAAGCCTCTGCAGCCGACGGTCACCATTATCAATACCGGGCAGCAGAATGAGATCATCCCGTTGACCATCAACTTCGTTGCTACACCGGGGCAGGTCAATACCCAGCCGACAAAAACATTTACCGTTTCTTTGAGCTATCCGGCGACCATCCAATACAGCCTCAACGGAGGGGAATGGATAACCGCCCCTTCCAACATTTTTGAGATTACGAACCAGATTACCGCGAGCAACGGGAGCAACACGATCGAAATTAGAGCAGTCGATTCCGGCGGTGTCGCATCCAATCTGCTGACCAATACATGGAACTACCAGCCGACCGTCCCGGTCTCCATGGGCATTTTCGCGGGGAACCTGTCCAGTTCGATCAACGCCGGGAGCAATCAAGGGACAATCAGCCTGTCCGGAACGGCGACCGGAACAACCGGCGGCGATATCGCTGCGATCACTCTTGATCTCGGCGATGGAAAGCCCGTCAACGCATTCCTGGCCGGGATCCCGGGATCCTGGCGGGGACTCCTGTCCGGACTTTCCCTCGACGGGAACACCATCAGTTTCATCAACGGCGAACTGCTGGATGATGCCTTCGCCGGGAGTACCCTGAATGCCACGGGAACGATCAGCCGTACCGGATCGTACCCGCTCAAGGACGGAATTTTCAGGAACTTCGACCTTCCCGTGCCGGTCTTCGAAAGCGTCGGGCCGGGCGCCCCGGTGCAGATCGCCTTCGGCGCCGTCAGCGGTTACGAGACGGCGTCGGACGGCATCATCGGGATCTGGGGTGTTTCCACGACCGACGGCGTCTACAGCAGCCCCGGCTCCTCCTGGACTTACGGCGCCTACGGACTGTTCCCCGAAGGCCATGCCCGGGCGGGCGAGCCCTTCGCCTTCCTCGGCGATGTAACCGGAACAGACGACGGGCGCCATGTCGCTCTCGAAGGATCCGATTCCTCCTACTACATGGACAGAAGATATTTCGGCACCCTCGGTTTTCGGTATCTCGGCGTTCATGATGCGACGAACTATGACAGCATCGGGGTCGGAAGCTATATCCTCGCCCCCCTGGCCTGGAGTGCCCAGAGCGAGGAGAGTTCCGGGTTGATGGCGGGTCTCATCGGCGGTTTGGATTCGCTTTTCAGCACCGGATACCCGGCTGTGAGCGCTTTGGGGCTTGGGACTTACAGCTCCGGGAACCTGCCCCTCTTCCTGGAGCGATTCAATGGACAGGATTTCGTCCAGACCGGGACGAACGGCCATGCCCTCTTCTTCGGCGGCGTGAACCTTCTGAATACCGGGGGTGCGACCCCGTCCACCTCGCTTTCGGGGGACATGCGCGGCCTCTACTGGAAAGCCGCAGGTACCGGATACGAACTCGGGGTACTCTCATCACCCGGCGGCGCGACCGCCACGCTCTACCCCGATTTCGGAACCCCCATGTGGGAACTGAATGAGGGAAGCCGGCTCCAGGCCTACAGCTTGTTGACAGCGACCGATCCAGACGATCTGGAGATGGACAGTCTCGCGATCGATTCGGCATCGTCGACCTCCGCGGAGAAAAAATACAGTTCGCTGGCCACGGAATCATCGGCGGCCGGTTGGAGCCAAGGGTCACGATACGAAAACGTCCTGCGGTTCAGTGACCCGGGACGGCTGTCGGTTGCAGCGGGGATTTCCAGTGGGGACTACGATCAAACAACACCGCCTCAAGTCGGCGATCGGTCGATCCAGGTTTGGCGCCACGGCCAGTCATCGTCCGTTATCGAGGGGATACAGACCATTTCAACGACACTGACAGGTGTGGATTCCGCTCACAATGTTTTCGACGGACGGACCACCGGCACGTCTATCCAGTGGGCGGACGGTGAAGAGGGTGGCTGGACCTCCGTAAACGGAGGAACCCTGAAAGGGTCTTTCACCCCTGATGACGGGACCTGGCGGGCCTTGTCCCTGGCGACGGGCATGGAAACATCGTCTTTCATCAACCGGATCTCGGGGATGACCGATGAGCAGAGGAGTGCCTTTTACGCGGCAACCAGCATTCCCGCCTTCAGTGTCGGCGCGACTGACCTCCGGGGAAGCTGGACCGAAGGCGCCAACGGTATCAACCTGGGGAGCGCCACCGAGAACGGCTACGGCATCAGGAACGCGACCTTCTTCTCCCACGCAACGGGCGCCCGCCCGGAGATCTGGGCCTCCGGCGGCGCCGGTGGAGGGGTATACGGCGCCTACACGGGTGCACCCGTCGATGCCGGTTTCTACCTTACAGGCTATCAGCCGGGAACGGCGACGGCCAAC
>JAHFBU010000211.1 GCA_023249795.1 Syntrophaceae bacterium | reverse complement strand
TCCCCGGTCCGTTATGGGACGGTGATTCTGCTCTTCGCCCTGGGGCTCCTCTCCAAGAACATGCTGGTGACGCTGCCCTTTGTCCTTCTGCTGCTCGATTACTGGCCGCTGAACCGTGTCGGGGACTTCGCCCCCCGGACGCTGCTCCGGCTGGTCGTTGAGAAATGGCCGCTGTTTGCGCTGGCGCTGGCATCGTGCGCGATCACCTTCCTGGTTCCGGAGGGAGTGGCCGTGGGTGACAGGCTCTCCCCGGCGCTGCGGATGGAGAACGCAGTGGTCTCCTATGTCATCTACCTCCGGCAGATGATCTATCCGGCGGGGCTGGCGGTTCTTTATCCCAATCCGGTGGAGCACCTGCCGTTTGGTCAGGTGGCGGGGGCGCTGGGGCTGTTGCTTGCGATCTCCGGGGGGATCTTTGCATTTCGCAGGAGGCATTGCTATCTGGCGGTCGGCTGGCTCTGGTATCTGGGGATGATGGTCCCGGTGATCGGGATCGTGCAGATCTCCCACTACGCCCATGCGGATCGTTACACCTATCTTCCGCAGATCGGCCTGTATGTGATGCTGACCTGGCTTGCGGCGGATTTGAGTGCCGGCCTGCGTTATCGCCGCGTGTTTCCGGGCGTCCTCGCGGCGGTTGTTCTGTGTGCCTTGATTTACGGCGCGCACACGCAGGTCTCCTATTGGCGAAACAGCGAATCGCTCTGGACCCATACCCTGGCCTGCACCGACAACAACTACGTTGCCCACAACAACCTTGGCAATACGTTGGCGGGCCACGGACAGATCAACACGGCCATCGCCCATTTTCAGAAGGCGCTGGAGATCAATCCCCGCTACGCGTATGCCCACAACAACCTCGGATTTGCCCTGGCCAACCGCGGGCAGATCGACGCGGCCATCACCCATTTCCAGACGGCGCTGGAAATAAAACCCGATTATGCGGAGGCCCGCGACAACCTTGCCTTGGCTCTGGAACTGAGCGGACAGCCTTAACCGGCCGTCATGCGCTGCCAAAAGTTTCTTGAATCCGTTCGCGACTCTTTTCGAGAGCGGCATTCGTCGCTCTGCATAAATTTGCTTGACTTTCCATCCGCGCTGTCTTAAGGGATGGCCACAGCGGGAATTTAAGGTCAATTGCTCCGCTATACAAATGTGCTAAAGTGCCGGAGAATGAGTCATGACCCGCGCTTTGGCGCGGGTTTTTCATTTTCTTGAACAGGAGAAGATATATGCAGATTTCATCGGAAAGCATCAAGGTCGGGCATCCCGACATTGTGGCGGACATGATCGCGGCCAACATCATCGCGACCATCCTCGATCGGGAGCACAAGAAGGGAATGGACATCAACACCATGCCCCACTGCGGCATCGAGGTCTTCCTCGGCAAGGGGCTCTGCGTCGTCGGGGGCGAGGTCAGCACGCGGGCCTGGATCGACCTGGACAAGTGCGTCCGGGAGACGGTCTTAAGCCTCGGCTACAACGACTCGGCGGTCGGACTCAACGGCAACTCCCTCGGCGTGCTCAACGCCATCATCCCCCAGTCGCCCGACATCAACATGGGCACGCGGGCCGATGCGGGCAGGCACAAGGAGATCGGCGCCGGCGACCAGGGGATCATGTACGGTTTCGCCTGCAACGAGACCCCGGAACTCCTTCCCCTCACCTATGTCCTCGTCAACCGGATGATGCGGGCCTTCGAGGACTGCGGAGACCCGATCTTTGCCCCGGACGGCAAAGGGCAGGTCTCTGTGGAGTATGACGACAAGACGGGCAAGCCGATCAGGCTGGCGAAGGTCCTGATGTCGAACGCCATCGACTACCGCTACACGAAAAAGATGGACCATGGCGCCATCGAGAAGAGGGCCAAAAAGATCGCCTTCGACTGCCTGAAGGGCCACGTCGATAAAGAAACCGAGTTCCTCTTCAACCCGACCGGGGAGTGGCAGGCGATCAACTCTTGCAGCGCGGCCGATTCCGGCGTAACGGGCCGAAAACTGGTCGTCCAGTTTTACGGCGGCTACCCCGGCGCCCAGCTCGGGGGCGGCGCGGTTGTGAACAAGTCGCCGGAGAAGGTGGACTGTTCCGCCGCCTTCGGATCGCGCCACGTCGCGAAAAACATCGTCGCCGCGGGTCTTGCCGCGAAGTGCTCCGTGCAGCTCGCCTACGCCATCGGCATTGCCTGCCCCTTCTCGATCTATGTGAACACCTTCGGCACCGGGAAGATCGCCGACAAGCATTTGGAGAAGATCATCGAGACGCTCTTCGATCTGACACCGGGCGGAATGATCCAGCGTTTCGACCTGCTCAACAGCGACATCTACCGCCGGATCCCGCGGACCCTCTTTATGGACGACTACCCCTGGGAGAAAATTGATATGGTCAAGGCGCTGAAGAAGGAGGCGGGGAAATAGAAGACACGCCGAGCCGCTATTGACGCTGTTGGAGATGAAAAGACGCCCCGGAAATTCTGCTTCCGGGGCGTCTTTTCATCTGAGGCATGGTTGGCCTATCTCATGCCGGCCAGCGATTGGATGATGTAAATGATTCCTTGCAGGCTGATCTTCGCGCCATTGCTTCCTTCGGGATGAAGGGTTGGCAGATCGGTCATCCCGGATAGCGCCCTGAGCCCCAGAATGGCATCACCAATGGAAAGCCGGCCGTCACCGTCGATGTCCCCTCGGGAGCCTGATGGCATGACATATATCGTGTATTCACGTTCACGTTCAACAGGGGGAGACTGGTGATCGCCTACCTTGATTCCAAAGGTATAGGAACCCGGCGCGGTCGGCGTGCCGGTGATGGAGCCCGTGGCCGCATCAAGGGTGCAACCGGGAGGCAGCGTTCCGTGACTTTTGGAGAAAGAATAGGGATATGTGCCCCCGGTGACCCACGCCCTGTCCTTATAGGATTTCCCTACGATTGCGGGCTTGAGGGCCTCGCGGGTGATGGCCAGTGTTCCCATCGTCGGAATGAGAATGTCGAGGGGGATCGCGTCCCCCACTTTGAGCGCCACAGAAGGGATGATCACCGTCTGGTATCCGGCGCCGGAAACGGTCAGATTGAATATATTGTCCGGGTTCCAATTGTCCGGGTATGACCGGCTCAATAAATAGTATCCTCCGGCGCCTGAGTCGGTTTCCCAGCGATTCTGAACCTGAGGCGGCAGCACCGAGATTTTGACCGCGGCGCCCGCATCGGTAGCCATGTTCCTGACGATCCCGTAAATATTGCCGCCCGTATCTGTGACTCGAAAAGCATAGAGGTAATTATTGGCATTGACATAAACCGCCCCGTTGGCGTCGATCACGGGGGACGAATAAACAGTGACACTTGGTAACATGTTTGACCACTTGAGCGTTCCGTCGGGATTGAGGGCATAGATGAGACCCGACATGAGGATAATCGTCCCGTCGGAACTGATGGCCGGGGAACTTCTAATCGACCCCCCCCCGTTGAAAGGCGGCGACCACCTGGCAGTCCCGTCGGGATTGATG
>JAHFBU010000210.1 GCA_023249795.1 Syntrophaceae bacterium | reverse complement strand
GCTTCCCGCTTATCAGGTTTACAATCTGTTTTTGTTCTACCGACCCGAATGGAACCGCTGCAAGATTTCGGCTTTTGTCGGTGTGGAGAATCTCGGTAACCAAAAGTTCGCCTCGATCGGAGTGGAGGGGACCGCATTTTCACCGCAGGTCTATTATCCGATGCCGGAGAGGACGATGAAGTGCGGGGTCTCGTTTGAATTCTAACCGGCTGTTCAAAAATGCCCGTCTGCGGATCGGGGGAAAGGGATTCGCTCTTGCGCTGATGGTTTCGGTGGCGATCCATGCCGCCCTGTTCGTTTTGCTTTTGTCGTTTGCGTCCGGCTCCGCCCCGGCCCACGTTCAGCCCGTCACGGAGATCGGCATCGAGGCCTTCCTCGTTTCGGGGATGCCCGCTGCAGCCGGGAAGAGCGCGGTCCTGCCCGGCAGCAAACCACGGGAACCGGGCGAGGTCGCCCCGGCCCTGACGGCGCCCGCTCCCGCACGGGAGGTTCAGGAGCCGATTGCGCCGACGGAAAAAGAGGGCATTAAGCCGCTTGCGGAAATCCGGCCATCCGCCGAAGGTTCCGGTATGCGACAGGATGCGGGTACATTGCCGGCGCCTATGGTTCTCATTTCGGGAAGCGGGGGGCCGCCGGGAGACGATGGCGACCCCGCCTTGCGGCGGGAAGGAACGGGAACCCCACACGAAGGGGGCGGTATAGGGTCTGCCGCGGTTGCCGACGCCATCGCCCGGTATATGGACAGAACCCTCCCGGCCTATCCTCCGCTGGCGAGGTTGAGGCGTCATCAGGGAGAGGCTCTCCTTTCCGTTGAGGTTCTCGCCGATGGGCGCGTCGGGCGGGTCGCGATCAGCCGTTCCACCGGTCATGAAATCCTGGATCGGACGGCCCTTGCGGCCGTTCGGTCATGGCGGTTCATTCCGGGCCGAAGGGGTGGACACGCTGTGGCGACGTCGGTGGATGTTCCGTTCCGGTTTGTCTTGACGGGAAATTCGGCCCTGGTAAGGGCGGATGACCAATGGTGAAGGTGCACGCATGTTTCCCGATGTTGTGATCCAATCCCGGAAGCGGCTTGTTGGATCTCTCCGGATGAAAATCGCCGTTTGTCTGCTGGGAGCGGGAGCGGCCCTGTTGTGGTCGGCGATTGCCGCGGCCGCTGTCCCGGATAGGATCATCTCCCTGGCACCCAACCTGACTGAAATCCTCTATGACCTTGGCATCGAAAACCGGATTGTGGCCGTTACCGATCACTGCGACTATCCGCCCGGTGCAAGGCTCAAACCCAAGATCGGCGGGTTTGTCAACCCTTCCCTGGAGGCGATTGTCTCACTGCGTCCCGATTGCGTGGTGATGACCGAGGACGGCAATCCACGGGTTCTGGAGCGCCGCCTGAGAGCCCTCGGAATCAGGACCTATATCTTCAAGGCCAGACGGATCCGGGACCTGCCGCGGGAGATCCGGGCCATGGGGAGGATTCTCGGGGTCGGGGGTGTTGCCGACGGGAGAGCCGACCGGATCGAAACGCGAATCCGCCGGATCGCGGAAGGGATTAAAGCCGCTTCGCAACGAAACGTCAAAAAAGCAATCTTTATTGTTCAGCCGGCGCCTCTGATTGCCGCCGGACAGGGAACCACCATCGACGACGCCTTTGCGATTCTTGGGATCGACAATATCGCCGCGTCAGGGAGGACGCGATATCCCAAATATTCCCTGGAGGAGATCATCCGCCTGCGGCCTGATGCCCTGTTTTTCGGCAAGGGGTTCGGGATGGCGGAACGGACCAGGCCCCTGATGGAAAGGCTGGTAACGCTTGACGCCGTCCGCGCGGGAAGGGTATATTTTGTCGGGGACGCCATCTACCGGCTCGGACCCAGAATCGACTCCGCCCTGGAGGAGATGGCGGCCTGCCTGAACGCCAGGTAGGGGGGATTCGGAGATATAAAACGTGGACAGATCCTGCTTGGCATCACTTGAAAAAAGCCTCTCTACGCGAACGCGGCTGGTTATTGGAATATTGATTGTGTCAGCCGCCTTGATTCGAGTGGTTTATTTCCTGCAAATCAACCCGGGCCCCTGCGTTTTGCAGCACAACAGAACCCAGACAGACATGAATTATTTTCACCTATGGGCCTCCGACATTGCTTCCGGAGATTTGCTCTCCAGTAAAATGCCCCATGCACACCATATGTGGCATACCGATTTTGCAGAGCTATATTTTTCAGCCCAGCCCGATCCCATCCAGGAAAGAGCCCGCTTTCAAACCAGCGCAAAGACTCCCGACCCCGCTCGAGCGCTCTGGGATTATTGGTACGGGCCAATGGTTTTTCACCAGGAACCGCTCTATCCTTACCTTATAGCGATGACCTATAAGATTTTCGGAGAAGATGTCAGATGGGTGTTTTTCTGGCAGATGATCATTGGGATTCTCAGTGTCCTTCTCGTATTCAAGATTGCGCTCCGCCACTTCGGGGCGACCGTTGCGACGCTCGCGGCAAGTTTGGCGATCTTTTGCGGCCCTTCGCTCTATTACGAGATGATCCTGCTGCGTCCAACCCTGATCACTTTCTTTGGCCTCCTGCTGGTCGAACTCACCGACCGTTCGCTCGAAAAAGAGACAGGCCGGCGTTGGTTTTGGACCGGGCTTGTCTGCGGATTGGCCATCCTTCTCAAAACGATGTTCACGTTATTCTTACTCGGCGTGCTGGTGTTTATCATATGGGATCACCGTACATCGGTAAAACGTCTGCTGCTCTTCACCGGAGCGCTGACCCTTGGAGTCGTGATCTCCCTTTCGCCGGCAATCCTCCGGAACATGGTTTTAGGCGTCTCACCGTTATCCCTTTCGTCGGTCGGCGCCGTGACCTTCATCAACAGCAATGCCGACGATTATTCTCCCGAGCCTGGATTTAGCATCAGCCGTCACGCCACCACGATCATGGGGAAAAGCAAAGGCGATTTTCTCCCCGCGGCGATTATGACTTTAAGTACCCACTCGGGACCTCTCAGCTACCTGAAACTGCTTTTAAGAAAAGCGGATATGCTGCTGTATTGGTACGAAATCCCGAACAACACCAATTATTACTATTACCGCCTTCATGCACCCATTCTCAATTTCACTTTTACCTTTTTGATTTTAGGACCGCTGTCTCTCCTCGGATTGGTGTTCGTGTTTCCCGACTGGAAAAAGCAATGGCCGATCTTACTCATTTTGGTGTCAAACGCCGCTGTGATGATCGGCTTCTATGTGCTTTCGCGTTTTCGCGTCTCCATGATGGTAGCGCTTCTTCCGTTGGCGGCCTTTGGGGCCGTCCGGATTGCATGTTGGCTCGAACGGCGAGAGGTTAAAAAAACCATTTTGTCCATTCTCGCTCTGATTGTGATCTCCTTTTGGACCGCCCGTCCCCTGCCTGACAACGTAACGTTCATTCGGGCGGAAGACTACTGGTCAGCTTACTCGGCATTCTACATCCCCAAAATGCAACATTTCTTGCAGCAGAACGACGGGCAAAAGGTTGTATCACT
>JAHFBU010000209.1 GCA_023249795.1 Syntrophaceae bacterium | reverse complement strand
CGATCTTTACGATCACGCCGAATGCCCATTACCACGTTGCCGATGTATTGGTGGACGGGATTTCCGCGGGTGCGGTATCAAGCTATACCTTCACGAACGTGACGGCCAACCATACCATCTCCGCCATCTTCACCATTGATACTTTCACAAGAACAGCATCGACTGGGGCAAACGGCACCATGAGCCAATCGGTAACGGTCGACTATGGCTCAACCCCGGAATTTACGATCACCCCGGATGCCCATTACCACGTTGCCGATGTCCTGGTTGACGGACAATCCATAGGCGCGGTCACCAATTACCGCTTTCCGAATACCGGGGCCGATCATACGATCTCCGCCAGCTTCGCCATCGACACCTTCACAATTACAGCATCAGCAGATGCTAATGGCACTATAAGCCCGACAGCAACGGTCGGATATTGGGCGGGCGCGAAATTTACGATCACGCCCAATTCCGGTTACCACCTTGCCGGCATCATGGTGGACGGAAAATCCGATGATACGATCACCGGCTACACTTACCCCGCCCCTTACATCTACTCCTTCAAGAATGTAACGGCCAATCACATGATCTCCGCTACCTTCGCCTTAAATACTCCCCACACGATAACTGCGGCAGCGGGGGCCAACGGCACTATAAGCTCATCCGTAACGGTTGATTATGCTTTAGATGCGATCTTCACGATTACGCCCAATCCCGGTTACAATGTTTACGAGGTTCTAGTGGATGGAAAACCTTTCGAGGGTAAGGTCAGCGGCAATACCTTCACCCTTCCGGATGTGACGACGGATCAAACGATCTCCGCCACATTTATTCTGAAAGGTGACGTCAATAATGACGAGGACGTAAACATCAAGGACGCCATCACGGCCTTGAAGGTTCTTTCCAATATCCCACTTCCTGAACTGAGCGTCTACAAGGCGGCAGACATCAACGGTGATGCAAAGATTGGCATGGCCGACGTGATTTACATCCTCCAGAAGTTGGCAGGGGTCAGGTAAAAGGTAAAACTGGGAATTAAAAGGAGCAAGAACCGGAGATTCCCTTGTTGATAGTCACATGGTGGCTTGAATAACGCATCGGGATTTCAAATGAGTTCAGCTCGTAGGCGTTCAGGATCAATTCGATTTCGTCGCCTGACGGTCGGTGCTTCACCGCCCCGACATCGAACCTCGCCAAAGTCGCACCGGCAGCGAATTCTCGAATCTGCGGGAATGACGGCCCTGAAGAATAGTCTTGCCGGAATTATAATTTGAGGAGACTCCCGCGAGACTCTTCACCTCGGCGCTTTGCCGGTCTCTGCCAGTTCCTGAAGGAGGCTGCGGTCGAGCAGCCGGATCGAAGCCCCTTCTTCCGCAATAAGCCTGCTGCCTTTCATGTTGCCCAGAGCGCGCGACAGCGATTCCGGTCCGGTGCCCAGAAGGTTGGCGAGCTGTGCCTTGGAAATGTTGAGCCGGATGAGCTCCTTCCCTCCCTGCTCGTCCGACAGGTAAAGCAGGTAGGCGGCCAGACGGCCGGGGATCTCCTTCAGGGAGAGATTCTCCACCTGGACGGTGAACTCCCGAAGCCGCATGGAGAGCAGCGCCAAGATGTTCATCGTCAGGGCGGGTTTGTCCGTGATGAGCCGGATGAATTTCCGCCTGTCGAAAAAGAGCAGATGGCTCTGGGACATCGCGCGGGCGTTGGCGGGAAAGGATTTCCCGGAAAAGACGGGAACCGCGCCGACCGTCTCCCCCTCCTTGAGAAAGTGGAGCGTCTGCTCCTTACCCTCGGATGATAGCTTGTAAACGTTCACGCTTCCTGAGACAATCAGATAAAAACCGATGCCGTCGTCCCCGTCATGGAAGATGACATCCCCTTTGTCGAACTGTCTTTCGACCGCTATCTTTTCGATCTCTGCGAGATGCTCTTCGGGCAGCCCCCCGAAGAGCCGGCTGGCAACCAGAACCTCATGCGCCTTTTTCATGGTTTTTGACCCATTGGGAATTATTTTGTTCTTCTTAACATAAGTCAAGGATATGCACTATCGGTTCGGATAGACTGCCCTCAAAAATACAACACTTTGCGCAGGAGGTTTATCATGAAGATTTTACGGAAGATCATCGAGATCGATGAAGCGCTGTGCAACGGGTGCTGCCAATGTGTCACCGGCTGCGCCGAGGGCGCCCTGCAGATCGTCGACGGCAAGGCGAAGGTGATTTCGGAGACGTTTTGCGACGGTCTCGGCGCCTGCATCGGAGAGTGTCCCACCGGTGCGCTCAGAATCGTTGAGCGCGAATCGGCCCCATTCAACGAAGAGGCGGTCCGGCAGCATCTTGCTCCTCTGAAAAGCCCGACGCTGCCGTGCGGCTGCCCCTCCACGCAGGTCCGGATTCTGGAACGGCCCTCCGCCTGCGAGGCGGCCAACCGGCCCTCGCATTTCGAGCGGACTGAGAAAGAGGCGTCGTCCCTCACGCATTGGCCGGTTCAGATCAGGCTGATCCCCGCGAGCGCACCGTTCCTGAAGGGAGCCGACCTGCTGGTCCTTGCGGATTGTGCCGCCGTTGCCTTTCCCTCCCTGCACCGTGACCTTATTAAGGGGAAAGTCGTTATGATGGGTTGTCCGAAATTCGATGACGTCGGCCCGTATGTAGACAAGTTCGCCGATATCTTCAGGACAGCGGAGATCAACAGCGTCACGACGGTTGTCATGGAGGTGCCGTGTTGTTCAGGGCTGCCCATTATCGTGCGGGAGGGAATGGAATCCGCCGCAAAGACTGTCCCGATGGAGGAAATCGTGTTGAGCCTGCAGGGGGAAATATTGAAGCGTTCATAGAGACGCGAATCACTCCGGGTTGACTTCATATCCGTGCGACAGGGAGAGTGGTGAATTCAAAAATGGAACAGGAACTCAAGACCGCCGGTGAGATGATCGATATCTTCTGCCGCGGAAATCACGGGATCAGGAAAGGCACGTGTCCGGAATGCCGCGCTCTTCTCGGCTATGTCGCCCAACGCCTTGCAAAATGTCCCTTCATGGCAAACAAGCCCAGATGCTCGAAATGTCCCGTGCATTGCTATAAGCAGGAGATGAAGGCGAAAATAAGGGCCGTGATGAAATATTCCGGTCCTCGCATGTTCCTGCGTCACCCCATTCTTACCGGACGTCATTATCTAAAGAATCAAGGCTGACGTGAAGGAGGGGCAACCGCGAGGAAAGGATCAGAAGGGGGCCAGCTCAAAGGCATTCCGGATCAATTCAATCCCGCACCCTGATGGCAGCAGTTTCACCGCCACGACATCGAACCTCGCTGCGCGGTGGCCCGAACGTTTTTCCTGAAGGTAATGCATGGCGATCCGCGAGATCTTCTTCTGCTTCTCACTGCCGACGGCCAGTTGCGGGGCGCCGTAGTCCTCGGAGCGTCGGCTCTTGACCTCGACGAAAACCAATATCTCCCCCTCTTCGGCCACGATATCGATCTCGCCGAAGACACACCGGTAATTGCGTTCGACGATCTTGAACCCGGCTTTGACGAGATGATCC
>JAHFBU010000208.1 GCA_023249795.1 Syntrophaceae bacterium | reverse complement strand
TGTGGTTGACGCGAATCGGAAGACCCGGTTTGCGGAGGCGCAGAGGGCGGAGGGAATCGTTACGGAGGAGGTTGCGGTCTTCGAGGCGTGGTTCAACGCCCTCGCCGTCGTGCCCACGATCGTCGCGATGCGCGAGAAAATGGAAGGAATCGTCCGCGTGGAGATGGAAAAATCCGCCCGCTGGTTGGGGGAGTTCTCCGAAGAGGATCGGCTGCGGATCGAAGGGCTGGCCGCTTCCGTCATCAACAAGATCCTCCACGATCCGATCACCGGCCTCAAGGAGGAGAGCCGGGAGAAGGATGAGCTGCCATATGTGGCGGCTGTCCGGAGATTGTTTAAACTTTAGGAGGTTTCTATTTCACAGACACTTAAGCTCGGAACAAGGGGGAGTGCTCTCGCGTTGACGCAGTCCGGATGGGTCGCGGACCAAATCCGCAAACGCCATCCCGGCGTTGAAGTTGAACTCGTCACTATCCGGACGAAGGGGGACATCCTGAGGGACATCCCCCTGGCTCAGATCGGGGGAAAAGGGGTATTCATCAAGGAGATCGAAGAGGCGCTGCTTCGGGAGGACGTGGATCTGGCCGTTCACAGCATGAAGGACGTCCCCGCTGAGTTGCCTGAAGCCCTGGAGATCACGGTCATGCCGCTTCGGGAGGACCCGCGGGACGTTCTGGTCTCGCGGGACGGATGCACGTTGGAGGAGATGCCCTGCGGGGCGCGGATCGGAACCGGTGCGCTCCGGCGAGGGATCCAGCTACGGAACCGGATGCCTGGGCTGGAGATCGTTCCGCTGCGGGGGAACCTCGACACGCGGATCCGAAAGCTGGAGACGGAGGGGCTCGATGGCGTGATCCTTGCCGCGGCGGGGATCCGGCGGATGGGGTGGACCGCGAGGGTTGCCCAGTTCCTTTCCACGGAGCTCCTGCTCCCGGCCGTTGGCCAGGGGGCCCTCGGCATAGAGACCCGGCGGGGCGACTCCTGCTGCCGCGACGCGGTGGCCTTCCTCAACGATCCGGTGACCTTTTGCGAGGTCGGCGCCGAGAGGGCCTTCCTGAGGAGACTGGGCGGCGGTTGCCAGCTTCCGATCGCCTGCTTCGCGAAGAAGGACGGCGACGAGATTGCCCTCGACGGCCTGGTTGGAAGCCTCGACGGGCGGGTGGTCGTCCGTCGTCAGGTCAGGGGGCCTATTGCTGATTTCATGGCTCTCGGTGAAGGTCTGGCGGAGCGGATACTGGAGGAAGGCGGCCGCGCATTGCTCGATGAGATGTACAGCGGACCGTCGTAACAACAGCTCATATATCTGTCATTCCCGCGAATGCGGGAATCCATGTCGTTATAGGTGAGAGAGCCATGGGAAACAAAGGCAAGGTCTATATTATCGGCGCGGGACCGGGTGATCCGCGCCTGATCACCCTCCGCGGGGTGGAATGCATCCGGGAGGCGGATGTGATCATCTACGACTATCTGGTCAGCCCGGAGATTCTCCTCCATGCCGATGAGAAAGCCCGCCGAATCTACGCCGGCAAGCAGGGGGGCGATCACACGCTGTCGCAAGATCAGATTAACCGGCTTCTCGTCGAAGAAGGTTTGAAGGGAAACATCGTGGCCCGCCTCAAGGGCGGCGACCCCTTCATCTTTGGCCGGGGCGGCGAGGAGGCGGAGGTCCTCCGCGAGGCCGGCATTCCATTCGAAGTGATTCCCGGCGTGACATCCGCCGTCGCCGTTCCCGCCTATGCGGGGATCCCGCTCACCCACCGGGACCACACCTCGTCCGTAGCCTTTGTCACTGGTCACGAGGATCCGACGAAGGGAAAAAGCGACATCGACTGGAAGGCGCTTGCCGGGATCGGGACGCTCGTGTTTCTGATGGGGGTGAAAAACCTTCCGTCGATTGCGGAGAATCTGATCCGTTGCGGGAAGCCGGCGGAAACGCCCGCGGCGCTGATCCGCCGGGGGACGACGCCGGATCAGCAGACGCTGACCGGGACGCTTGCGGATATCGCGCAAAAGGCAGCGGCGTGTCGTTTCGCCCCGCCCGCCATTCTGGTCGTCGGTGGAGTCGTCGGCCTGCGGGAGGAGATGAACTGGTTTGAAACGAAACCCCTCTTCGGCCGGGGGATCGTCGTCACGCGGCCGGAGGCGCAAGCAGAAGAATTGTCAGAACTTCTTTGGGACCGGGGGGCGAGGGTGATCCCGTTTCCGGTCATCCGCATCGCTCCGCCGGAAAACTGGGCGCTGCTTGACCGGGCGCTCGATGAACTCGAAACCTATTCCTGGATCGTCTTTACAAGCGCCAACGGCGTCTTCTCTTTCTTCGGGCGTCTGTGGGAACGGGGGAGGGACGTCCGCGACCTGAAGGGAATCCGGATCGCGACGATCGGCCCGGCGACGGCGGCCGCCATAGAAGCGCTGGGTCTCCGCGTGGATCTTGTTCCCGAGGAGTTCATCTCCGAAGGGGTCGTCCGCGCCTTTGCAGCCGAGAATCTCAAGGGTTGCCGGATACTGCTCCCTCGTGCCGCAGAAGCCCGGGACATTATCCCCGAAGGTCTTGCGGAAATGGGGGCAAAGGTCGATATCGTGACGGCCTACCGGACGATCCGTTCGGACCGGAACGCCTCTGAGATTTTGCCCCTTCTCGACGAAGGAAAGGTGGACGTGATCACCTTCACGAGCCCCTCGACCGTGACCCACTTCCTCGGGATCATGGGACCGGAATTCAGACTACCCTCCAAAGTCAAGATCGCCTGCATCGGCCCGGTGACCGCCGACGCGGTCCGAAAGGCCGGGCTGAGGGTGGATATCCTCCAGGAGCGCTACACGATCCCGGGACTGGTGGACGCGATTGCGGCCTATTTTGTGAAAGAGGGGCGCGGATGATCGGATAAGGATCCCTACCCAAGGCGGCTGTTTGTCCATACCAATATTCTACCATTCAATCCTCATGGGTTTCTGTCCCGGACTGTTTTAAGTTTACACGTCATTCGGTCAGGAAGCTTTGAGGAAGCTTTCACGGACGCAATACAACAAGGAGGCACTATGGCAAATCCATTCGTACACGTGGAACTCAACACGACCGATCCCGGTCAGGCGAAGACTTTTTACCAGAGTCTTTTTGACTGGAAGATGCAGGACATCCCGATGGCGCAAGGATCCTATACGATGATCGATGTCGGTGAAGGAACGGGCGGTGGAATGATGAAGCATCCGATGCCCGGCGCTCCTTCAGCATGGCTGCCTTATGTTCTGGTGGACGACATCAAAGCCGCGACTCAAAAGGCCAAGTCACTCGGCGCGACGGTGATCAAGGAGGTCACGGAGGTCATGGATATGGGCTGGCTGAGCATCATTACCGATCCGACGGGCGCAGTGCTTGGACTTTGGCAGCCGAAGGCTTGAGGGAGCAGCCGCCGACGAGCCGCTGAAATAGGCGGACTGAAAGCCTGAAAGGAGGAGGAGATGGAGATCAGGCGAGTCGTCAAAGAACGCAGGAGCATCCGCAAATTCAAACCGGATCAGGTCCCCGAAAGTCTG
>JAHFBU010000207.1 GCA_023249795.1 Syntrophaceae bacterium | reverse complement strand
GGGGTGATCTTCTTCCTGCTGAAGTTCTGCGATCCGCACGCCTTCGATTACCCGTATCTGAAGGAGGCGCTGGATCGGGAAAAGGTTCCGAACCTGCTCATGGAGGTCGAGGATCGGCTTTCGGCGGATGGACAGTTAAGGACGCGGCTTGAAACCTTTGTTGAGATGATCTAAGCCGGTATCCGGGGACGCGTTCCGATCCCTTCGGGCTTCCGGAACATGTCCCCGACCCCTCCGATTATGATTCCCACCGCGCGGGAATGACAAAGAAGAAAAGGAAAAGACCATGGCGGAGATAGACGAGGCGAAGGAAAAGCGGAAGATCAAGGCGGTCAAGAAGATGAAGGAGATCATGACGACCTACTACATCGATGCGAAGACCGCGGAGCAGACCGGCAAGAAGGTGGCCTGGATCACGAGCGGCGGACCGGTGGAGCCCCTGATCGCGATGGATATCATCCCCGTCTACCCGGAAAACCACGGGGCGATGATCGGGGCAAGCAAGATGGGGACGGACCTCTGCCAGAAGGCGGAGGCGATGGGCTATTCAAGCGACCTCTGTTCCTACGCCCGTTCGGACATCGCCTGCGCCACGGTCGACGGCGGGCCGATCGGCGGCCTTCCGCGGCCCGACATGCTCGTCTGCTGCAGCAATATCTGCGGGACGGTGCTCAAGTGGTATGAGGTGCAGGCCCGCTATTTCAAGGTCCCGCTCTTCATTCTGGACACCCCCTTCTGCCATACCGGGTTTTCAGAAGAGGCGAAGCGCTACGTCAAGGGGCAGATCGAAGAGTACATCTCCTTTCTGGAGGCTGGCTGCGGGAAGAGGCTGGATCGGGACCGAATCCAGGAGGTCGGGCGCCTCTCCGTGGAGGGGCAGCGGCTCTGGCAGGCGGTCCTCGACACGGCCGTGAATAAGCCCGCGCCGCTCTCCGCCTTCGACGCCTTCTTTCACCTCGCCCTGATCGTGACCCTTCGCGGGACGCAGCAGGCCGTGGATTATTACAAGATGCTGCTGTCCGAAATGCAGGAGCGGGTCGCCCAGGGAATCGGGGCCGTCCCGAATGAAAAATACCGTCTTCTCTGGGATAATCTCCCCGTCTGGTACCGGACGAAATGGCTCTCGGACAAGTTTGCCGCCCAGGATGCATGCCTCGTCGCGGATACCTATACATCGGCCTGGTGCGGCTCCCTGAAGTACGTCGATGAGAATAACTTCCTGGAGACGATGGCCGAGTGCTACAGCCGGATTTACCTCAATATCGGCGTGGACGACATGGCCCGACAGGTGATGGAGATGGTGGACAAGTATGACGTGGACGGCATCGTCATGCACTCCAACCGGAGCTGCAAACCCTACTCGCTCGGCCAGTACGATATCCAGCGGATTGTTCAGGCGAAGAAGGGAATTCCGACGGTCATGATCGAAGCCGACATGTGCGACGAGCGGGTCTTCTCCGAGGGGCAGATGGAGACCCGGATCGAGGCCTTCATCGAGGTGCTCAAGGAGAGGAAACCCTGACCATTGCCTCTGCAACTGTTCCCATAATCTCCTTGACTGGGAATAGTGTTTCTCCTATCGTACACAACAGCGTTTCAAACAACAAATACATTTCATAGAAAGGCAAACCATGAAGAAACTCATCATTGCCGTCATTCTGGTCCTGTTCACCGTTCCGGCATTTGCCGCAGCTCCGCCCAAAACGGAAGAGCAAAAAACCCTCTACGCCATCGGCCAGATCATGGCCAAGCAACTTTCCGTCTTCAACCTGAGCCCCGCGGAGATGGAAATGGTCAAACAGGGTTTGACCGACGCCGCGGCAGGGGGAAAACCGCTCGTGGATGTCGATGTCTACAATAAAAAGGTTCAGGAACTGGCAAGCGCGCGGCGCGCCGTCCAGGGAGAGAAGCTGGCCAAAGAGGCGACGGCTTTCGTTGAAAAGGCGGCTAAAGAAAAAGGGGCAGTCAAGACCGCATCCGGGCTGATCTACATTCCGCAGAAAGAGGGCAGTGGAGCGGGTCCTGCGGCGACCGATAAGGTGAAGGTGGATTACAGCGGCAGTCTCGTCAACGGAGTCGTATTCGACAGTTCCTACAAACGGGGCCAGCCGGCCGAATTTCCGCTTAATGGCGTGATCAAATGCTGGACCGAAGGAATGCAGATGATGAAACCGGGCGGCAAGGCAAAGTTGATCTGTCCGCCGGATATCGCCTACGGAGAACGCGGCTCCGGATCTATACCTCCCAACGCCACCCTGGTGTTCGATATCGAACTCCACGAAGTGAAGAAATAGACCGACTTCAGGGGGATAAATGAAGCTGGACGTTGTCGAAGCATTTATAGCCCTGGCCTCTCTGGACAGCCTTTCGCGCCGGGAGGGCCGTGTGGCCGAGTATCTGGTCGGAAGGCTCCGGGAGCTGAACCTGAATGTGACGGTGGACGATTCGGCCCCCAGGACGGGCAGCGACACAGGGAACGTCGTGGTTCGCGTGCCGGGCAATACCCCCGGACCGACCGTGTTGCTCTGCGCCCACATGGACACCGTGGGTCCCACGGAAGGGATGATCCCGGTCCAGCGCGACGGCGTGATCTACAGCAACGGCGAGACCGTCCTCGGGGCGGACGACAAGGCGGGAATCGCGATCATCCTGAGCGTCCTTGCCGATCTGGCGGACGAAGGCGTTTCCCATGCGGATCTCGAAGTGCTCTTTACCGTCCAGGAGGAGATCGGCCTTTTCGGCGCCAAGTCTCTGGGTGTGGAGTTGAAGGCTGCTTTCGGTTACATCCTCGACGGAGACGGCCCCGTAGGCAGCATCATCAATCAGACGCCGTCGAAGGTGGATCTCGATCTCGTGCTGGAGGGGAAGGCGGCCCATGCCGGGGCTTGCCCTGAGAACGGGATCAATGCCATCGTCGTCGCGGCCGCGGCCATCGCCCGCCTCCGGACCGGACGCATCGACAGCGGGACGACTTCGAACGTGGGACGGATCAACGGCGGTAAAATCCGGAATATGGTCGCCGACCGGGCGGAGGTGATCATGGAAGTCCGGAGCACCGACAGGGTCAGACTGGAGACGGAGGTGCAGGCGGTGCTGAACGCCTTTCAGGAGGAGGCCGTATCCGCCGGCGCCGTGCTCTCCGTCCGGAGGGAGGCCGCCTTTGAAACCTTTACCGTCGCGGAGACGCATCCGGTTGTGGCGCACGCCTTCCGCGCCGCGCGCGTTCTCGGCATCGAGCCCCGGCTCTGGACGTCCGGCGGAGGGATGGACGCCAATGTCTTCAACGGCCGCGGTCTCCCCTGCGTGGCCCTCGGGATAGGCATCCACGATCCCCATTCTCCGAATGAACATATCGCCATTGCGCAACTGGAGGCAGGGGTACGATTCATCAAGGCCCTGCTCAAAGAGACAACCTCGGCGGCCTCTTAAACAGTCCGGATGCCGCGGTCAGACTTCACCCTTTGGTGTTCCGGGTACACGTTCCGATCCCTTTGGGCTTCCGAAACATGTCCCCGACGCCTCGATTTTACGTCGCGGACA
>JAHFBU010000206.1 GCA_023249795.1 Syntrophaceae bacterium | reverse complement strand
CGGTCGGAGAAAATCCTTCGAGTCCCGGCCGGTCGGGTCCGCCGTCGTGTTCCTTCCCGAGGAGGGCGAGGAGCGGGACCTCCCCTGGTCCGGCAATCAGATCGTCCACAAGACCCGCGAACGCACTCTTCCAGCCCGGCCGACGGATCCAGGAGGTGACAAGCCCGCCGCCCAGAACAATCCGAAGTTGCGGAAACGCTCGCCGGAGGAAACCGATCATGGCAAAGGCCGTCAGCGCCTGGCTCAGATAATTCAGTGAAAGTCCGACGTGCGAGACCGGGGTTTCGGCAAGGATCTCAACAAGGCGTCCACGAAACCAGGGATAAAACGGGTTGGTCTCCGGCGCCGCGGCGGCTTGGCGGAGATCCGCGCTCCGGACGGGCGAGAGTTTTTCGTCCTCGTAATCGGAGAGGCTCAGGCGGACACCATAGGGCCGGGCCGCCGCCCAAAGGAGGCGGTTCAGATCCGTTACAGCGCGCCGATAACAGTCCGGATTTTGGTAGAGATCTCGGGAGCGAAGGGCTGCAAGGTTTTCCGCAAGATGTCTCCCTGCC
This sequence comes from Syntrophaceae bacterium, assembly GCA_023249795.1. Lineage (GTDB taxonomy): Bacteria > Desulfobacterota > Syntrophia > Syntrophales > UBA5619 > UBA5619. The sequence continues at coordinate 2,993 of JAHFBU010000206.1, read as the reverse complement.
CGCCGCGTCCAGGTGTCCGTGGCCGCCTCCGCCACGGATCGCCCCTCCTCCATCAGCCACAATTGTCCCTCCAGGTTGGCGTCCCAAACCCGGCAGGCAACGCCGTGACGCCGGAGCGACCCGGCCAGCTTCGCCGGACCTCCAGGCGCCTCGCAGGCCTTGGCCTCCGGGGGGTGGATGATGAGAATGCCGTTTTCCATCAGGGCGCTTTGAGCCCGTATTTCTTAAGCTTGTAGCGGAGCATCCGCTCGCTGATCCCCAGAAGCTCGGCGGCGCGGGTCTGATGGTCGCCGGCCTTCTCCATCGCCTCGCGGATCAGTTTCCGCTCGAGCTCTTCGATGGAATTGCGCAGGAGCCCCTCTTCGGTCTCTTTCCGCCCCTCCGAACCGGACTTCGAAAGCTCTCGGAAGGGCAGGTCCGCCAGAGAGATCACCTCTTCCCGGGCAACGACGACAGCACGCTCAATGATGTTCTCCAGCTCCCGGACGTTCCCGGGGTAATCGTATTTCAGCAGAACATCCTGCGCCTCGCTGCTAAGCCCCATGATCTCCCGACCGTTTTCCTCCGCGTACTTTTTCAGAAAATGGTCGATCAGGGGGGAGATATCCTCCCGGCGTTCCCGCAGAGGCGGGATCGACATCGTCACGACATTCAGGCGGTAAAAAAGATCCTCGCGGAAGGCCCCTTCCTTCACCCGCTGCTCCAGGTTCCGGTTCGTCGCACTGATCACCCGGACGTCCGTACGAAACGTCTGGTTCCCGCCGAGGCGCTGGAATTCATGTTCCTGGAGGAAACGGAGAAGTTTGACCTGGACCTGAGGCGAGAGTTCGCCGACTTCGTCGAGGAACAGCGTCCCTCCGTCCGCCTCCTCGAAGCGGCCGATCCGCCGGGCCGTCGCCCCGGTAAAGGCCCCCTTCTCGTGTCCGAAGAGTTCGCTCTCAAGGAGATTTTCATTCAGGGCTCCGCAGTTGACCGCAATGATCCGCCGCCCGGTGCGTGGGCTCGACTGGTGGATCAACCTTGCCAGGAGTTCCTTGCCCGTTCCGCTTTCCCCCTGAAGGAGCACCGTCGCACGGCTGGAGGCAACCCGGCCCGCCATGCTGATCAGTTCCCTCATCTTCTGGCTACGGTAAACAATCCGGTCCGCCGTCACCCCCTCGGCGCCGAACGGTTCGCCGCGGAAAACGCCGCGGAGTATCTCGTTCTCCTTGAGCAGCGTCCTGCGCTCCGCGATACGGGTCACCAGCAGGAGGAGTTCCTCAAGCTCGATCGGCTTGGTGATGTAATCCAGAGCGCCCGCCTTCATGGCGTCCACGGCCGTTTCGATCGTCCCGTAAGCGGTGATGATGACGATGTCGATCTCGGGATTGATCCCCTTCACCGCCTGGAGGACCTGCATTCCGTCCATCCCTGGCATCTTGTAGTCAAGGAGAAGCAGGTCGTAATGGCCCTCCCGCACCTTCTGCAAGGCCCCTTCACCGTTTTCCGCCTCGCCGACGGCGTGCCCCTCCCTTCTCAGGAAGTCCCGAAGCATCTCCCGTTGCGACTGGCCGTCTTCCACCACCAGGATATTAAGCTTCTTCATGAGCCTTTCGCCCCCTTGTCGTTGTATCTCTCCGCGGGAAACAGGATCTCGAAAGTCGTCCCCTCCCCTTTCCGGCTCAAGACGCGGATCTCCCCGCCGTGGCCGCGAATGATCTCATGGGCCAGGGTCAGTCCAAGCCCCAGACCCTTCTCTTTGGTGGTGTATTCGGGGTTGAAGATCCGGTCCATCTCCTCGGCGGTCATGCCACACCCCGTATCGGATACCCGGATGCAGACGCGGCCGTTTTCCGGATTCCGGACGGAGAGGGTGACGATCCCATCCCCGCTGATCGCCTCCATTGCGTTCTTGACAAAATTGAACAGGGCCTGCTGGAGTTTGTCCATGTCCATCGGGATGACGATCGGCTCGTCTCCCCAGTCCGTCCTGAGACTGATGCCCCTGGCAGCAGTCTCCTCGGAGATCAGGTTCACGATTTTCCGGAGCACCTCCTGAACGGGACAGTCGCGAAGTTCCAGGCGCTGGCTCTTCGAGAAGGTCACGAACTCCTCGATGATCCCGTTGAGTTGCCTGATCTCGTCGCGGATCACCCCGGTCAGGGTTCCGAACTCCTTCTTCCTCGCCTCATCTTCGGGCAGATACTCCCGCCTCAACCGCTGGCTCGCCATGCTGATGGCATTCAGCGGATTCCGGATCTCGTGCGCCACCCCGGCGGCGAGCTGTCCCAGAGAGGAGAGCCTCTCCGCCTTCTCCAGCTGCCTTGTCATCTTCACAACCCTCGCCAGGTGACGGTTCTGATTATGGTAAAGAAGCCACATCGACAAGAGCGCCATCAGGCCAACGAAGGATAGAAAGACGAACATGTTCCGCCGGTTTTCATTGAGGATCTGATCCGTGTTCCCCCGCTCCAGCCCGACGCGGACAATCCCGGCGATCTCATCGCCCAGATGGAAAGGAGCGACGATCTCGAACAGACTCCTCCCGCCGAAGATCACCTTCCGGCTCTTGAATGTCTCGACCCCGGCGAGGATCTTTGCGAACAACGGATCTTCCTTCTCCCATTCCGCGGGAAGTTCTCCGACATGACCCAGGGGCATCGATTTCTTATCCTCGACGGTGAGATAAACGATCCCCTGTCCTTCACCAAGCTTTTCCATCGCCTTTTCGACGGAAACCCTCTCCCCCCAGTACCGGAGACTATCGCGGTCCAGCGCGATGATGACCGTCCCGCTCTTGTCCTTGCGGCTGAGTGCGATAAAACCGATCATCTTCGATCGGTTGAGCTGGTTGAGGCGGCTGATCAGCTCAGCGGTCCTTTTCGAACGACCAGTCCTTTTCGCGGGGACTTGTCCGTCCGTAAGGTTATCGGGCAGCCTGCGGCTCTGGAAGATTACCTCTCCCCATCCATTGAGAACGGCCACCAGATAGAGATTCTTCTCCTGCGCGTATT
>JAHFBU010000205.1:1987-3600 GCA_023249795.1 Syntrophaceae bacterium | reverse complement strand
TGACCACGATAAACGGTCCCCGCAAAAGTTTCCGCACCGTCCCTTTCGCATCACGACCCGCCTTCATGGTCTCATCGAGAGTAACTCCGAAATACTCGCTCTGTTCCCGCGTCCGCTCCGGGTAAGCCAGATTGGTCTCCGGTGCGTCCACGAAGTAGAGACGAACGATGAACGCGTCGTCCAAGCCGCACTTCACGCGAAAACTGTCTCCGTCATTGCTCTTATTATCCACGTACTGACAGTCGGTCAGCGTGACCCACGCCTTGGTGGGCTCCGCAGCCCAACCCTGGACGAAGGTCGCAGACAGCAAGAGCGCGATTGTTGTTACGTACCCTATTCGTGGCATGAGCGTACCCCCGTTATCAGCCCCTATATTTATGACGGAGCACATCGGCAACCTGTTCCAGTTTCTTGTCGAGCGTCCAGATGGGAAGCCGCGATAATACGGCAGATGCAAGGAGGTGTAAATCTACATAACCCAGTCCTTTTCCCATAAGGCTGTGTCTCTCAATGAAAGTGAGCACTTCTTCATGCTCCGCTTCAGCCGAAGTTGGAAGAGCTTCCAGAAGCGAAAGTACGATCTCCCTGTTCTTCAGATTTCCACAGGCAAGCTCACCAACGATAAATGGATGACACGCCACTTTTCCATCATGGAGTAAATTTACAAGGTCGATCTGCGTTTCTCGAAAATGTGAGACCCAGACGGATGTATCAACAAGAACCATGCTGCACTGTACCTCTCCGCGGTATTGGTTTGAGCTGCTTTTCAGTTCCACCCAATTTTGCGAGCCGCCTCGCGCTTTCTCTGGCAATCAGAGCTTCCAAACCGAGCTTGACCAGCGCAGTTTTCTCCTTCACCCCCGTCATTGTTGACGCTTTTTCCATCAGGCGGTCATCAATATTTAATGTTGTTCTCATGGTTGTACCTCACAATAGGATATGCATCTATATGGCACTGTCGTGCATACGTGTCAAGAGCAGATAACCTTACTTAAAGAACCTGAGAATTCGTGCAGCGGGAAGAGGAATCAGATTGGAAGATGGGTGGCAATTGATCGCATTCGCGCGATTTTGTAAATCATCCTCTGACAGCGCTTTTTGCCGATCATCCGGATCAGGCCGAAGACGTTACATCTTTTCGTCGGTGAATTTGTAGCCGATGCCGCGGACGGTAAGGATGTACCGGTGATTCGACGGGTCAGGTTCCAGCGCCCCCCGCAGGCGGCTGATATGAACATCGACGGTTCGGGGTTCCACGAAGGCTTCATCCCCCCAGACCCGATCCAGAAGTTGATCACGGCTGTAAACGCGGCCGGGATTGGCGCTCAAGAATTGCAGCAGTTTGAATTCACGGGCGCTCAGTTCAACCGGTTGGCCGTCCATCGTCACCCGATAGGATTTGAAATCGATGTGAAGCCCCCGGTAATCGAACGATTCCGGCAGATCCGCGTCCGGACGCCGCTCCGACCGCCGCAGCACGGCGCGGACACGGGCGATGAGCTCCCGGACATGAAACGGTTTGGTGATATAGTCGTCGGCCCCCACCTCCAGCCCCAGAATCCTGTCCACGGGGTCGGATTTGGCGGTCAGCATGATGATGGGCAGGGAGGCGG
>JAHFBU010000205.1:0-1977 GCA_023249795.1 Syntrophaceae bacterium | reverse complement strand
TTTTTCCGCAAGGACCATCTCCCATGCCTTGCTTCCGTCAAAGGCCTTGCGGACGGCAAATCCCTCCCGTTCGAGGTTGTAGGCGATCAGCTCGACGATATCCTTTTCGTCATCGGCAACGAGGATTGTTTTCGGCTTCATGGTCGTTTCCTTCCGCGGCGCGTCGGGGATTCGCGATGAGCTGGTTCGTGGCATTGACTCTGTCCTGAGGCCGCATTCACCGCGCCCGTTTCACTTGGTTGTAACAACCCATACGCCATCCCAGCTTTCCGGCGGCCGGGCGGTGAGGGAGCGGCATTTTTCCGCATAAGCGGCGGCGGCCGGGTCCCGGTTTTCGATGGGGGCGAAGATCGCCTCCGCCTCGGCGAAGCGGCCCCCGTAGAACTTCTCCAATCCGCGGGCAAAGACGGCGAAGTCCTCCTTGCGGGCCTCGTATTCTTCGGGGTGCATCGGTTCGTAGATCGTCACCGGTTCCCTGCGGCCCACGACGGCGACGCGGGAGAGTTCGCGGACGGGGAAGGCCCCTTCCAGAAGGTCCAGGGTGGCCTGGGAGATGATCGTATAGGTCCCGAACTGCTTGTTGATCCCCTCCAGGCGGGCGGCCAGATTCACGGCATCGCCGAGCATCGTATAATCGAAGCGGGTCTTGGAGCCCAGGTTGCCGACGACGGCGGGCCCGCTGTTCATCCCGATCCGCATGCGGAGCTCCTTGCCGATGCGTTCACGGATCACGGGCCTCATCCCGGCCAGTTTTTCCTGGCAGCGCAGGGCCGACCGGACGCAGCGCGCAGCGTGGTCGGGCAGAGGCAGCGGGGCGTTCCAGAAGGCGATGATGGCGTCGCCTTCGTATTTGTCCACGGTGCCCCCCTCCTCGTAGATGATGTCCGTCATCGCCGAGAGATACTCGTTGAGGAGGGCCGTCAGCGCCTCCGGCTCCAAGCCTTCGGAAATGCCCGTGAACCCCTCCAGGTCGGAAAAGAAGATGGAGATCACCCGCCTCTCCCCGCCCAGCTTCAGCCTCTCCGGATATTGGATGAGCTCTTCGATGACGGCAGGGCTCAGGTACTGCTTGAAAGCGTTCTTGATGAAGAGTTTCTGCCGCCCCTCCGTCGTGTAGTAGATCACCCCGGCGCCGAGGAGCGTCGCGGCGACGCCCACCTCCTGAACGACAAGGGGCAGCCAGGATTCAAGCTCATAGGCGGCGAGGCACAGAATGATGGGGAGGAGAATGAAGAAACCGTAAACCAGAAGGCTCTTCCCGATGCCGACGGCGCGGGCCGTCGCGACCCCCGCCAGGAGCGTCACGAAGAGGGTCAGGGCCAGGAAAAGCGGCGCGGCTGCCGGCTTCATGAAGTCTCCGGAGAGGAGGTTATCCAGGGCCGTCGCGTGGATCTCCACGCCCGGATAGACCCCGGAGACGGGGGCGGGCCGCAGGTCGAAGAGGCCCGGGGCGGAGAACCCGAAGAGAACGTAGCAGTCCTTGAAGAGGTCCGTTCCCGGGATTGTGGGCGTTTCGCCCTGCTTCAGGCGGATTTCGCTCTGGATGACGGCGGCGGCGCTGTAGCTTTGATGCGTTCCGGACGGACCCCGGAAATTGAGAAGGGTTCTGCCCCGCGTGTCCAGCGGGACGATCCGGTCTCCCATCCGGAAGGCGCCATCGCCAATGCGGAGGGCGCTCCCCGGATGGGCTGCGAGATAGGCGGCGAATGCCGGCGAGGGCACGGTCATGCCGTCGAAGATGCAAAACGGCCTCACCCGGCGGTAGACGTTGTCCGGATCCGGATCGAGGTGGGTGTCGGCCAGGATCCGGCCGGCCGCGGCGACCTCATGAATGGGAAAAATGGCCCGCCGAAAGAGGGTTTCTCCGGCGGGGGGCTGTTTGAGCCACAAGTCGAGACCGTCGATCTTGAAATCCTGCGGGGGCAGGGAAGGGGGCCATCGGCTCTCGGCCCCGCTCCTGCCGCTCAGGAAGGCGGC
>JAHFBU010000018.1 GCA_023249795.1 Syntrophaceae bacterium | reverse complement strand
CGTTGCGCTGCTTAATCCGCCCATATCCCAGTTGAAGCGCATTGTAGCCATCTGCCTTTTGGGTCTTTTTTTGAATAACCACAGAGGGTTCCACTTCGATCACCGTCACGGGAACGAATATCCCCTCATCCGAAAAGACCTGGGTCATTCCCAGTTTTTTACCGATCAATCCTTTTGTCATTATCATTCTCATTTGCAAAAAGAAAAAACATGTATCGAAGGGCGGAAACATAACCCAACGGCTCTTCCGCAGATCACCCTTTTCTACAACTTGATCTCTACATCCACACCGGCCGACAAATCAAGTTTCATCAGGGCGTCCACCGTTGCCTGCGTCGGTTCAACGATGTCAATTAATCGCTTATGCGTCCGGATCTCGAACTGTTCCCGCGATTTCTTGTCCACATGCGGCGACCGATTGACGCAGTACTTATTGATCTCAGTCGGCAGAGGAATGGGGCCGGCAACACGGGCGCCTGTCCGTTTCGCCGTCTCGACGATATCATCCACCGAACGGTCGAGCAGTTTGTAGTCATAGGCCTTCAAACGAATTCTTATCTTTTGATCTTTCATGGTTTCACTTAACCCAATTGATGACGATCCTATTCGATAATCTTACTGACCACGCCGGCGCCAACGGTTCTGCCGCCTTCTCGAATGGCAAACCGGAGCTGCTCTTCCATGGCGATCGGTGTAATCAGAGTCACTTCCATCTCAACATTGTCGCCGGGCATGACCATCTCGACCCCTTCGGGGAGATTGGCCACGCCGGTCACGTCGGTCGTCCGGAAATAGAACTGGGGGCGGTAGCCGTTGAAGAACGGGGTATGCCGTCCGCCTTCCTCTTTCGTCAGGACGTAAACCTGTGCCTTGAACTTCGTATGCGGGGTAATCGAGCCCGGCTTTGCAACAACCTGTCCTCTTTCCACGTCCTCGCGCTTCGTGCCCCGAAGGAGAAGCCCGACATCATCACCAGCCCGCCCTTCATCGAGGGTCTTGCGAAACATCTCGACCCCGGTACAGATGGTCTTGAAGGTTGGTCGAATACCGATGATCTCCACTTCTTCGCCCGTCCGGACGATACCGCGATCAATACGGCCCGTAACGACCGTTCCGCGACCGGAAATCGTAAAGACATCACCGACCGGCATCAGAAAGGGCTTGTCCGTATCGCGAACCGGCATCGGAATGAAGGAATCGACAGCCGCCATAAGATCCCAGATGCATTGGACATCGGGCGATTTCGGATCGTCTGACTCAAGGGCCTTCAACGCTGAACCGCGGATGATTGGGGTGGTCTCGCCGGGAAATTCGTAAGACGTCAAAAGCTCTCGCAGTTCGAGCTCTACAAGATCCAGCAGTTCGGGGTCATCCACCAAGTCAACCTTGTTGAGAAAAACGACAACGCTGGGAACCTGGACCTGACGGGCCAGAAGAATGTGCTCGCGGGTCTGAGGCATCGGACCATCGGATGCCGCCACGACAAGGATCGTACCGTCCATGTGCGCGGCGCCGGAAATCATGTTTTTGATATAGTCAGCATGGCCCGGGCAATCAACATGGGCGTAGTGACGCGTTTCCGTCTGATACTCCACATGTGAGATATTGATCGTAACCCCTCTTTCTTTCTCCTCGGGGGCATTGTCGATGGAATCAAAGGGTCTGAATTCGGCGAATCCCTTCGAGGCCAAGTTTTTCGTGATCGCTGCCGTCAATGTGGTCTTTCCGTGATCAACATGACCGATCGTGCCGATATTCAGATGCGGCTTCGTCCTCTCAAATTTCTTCTTAGCCATATCAACCCTCCTTAAGCTTTAAATGGTTCATTCGTTTTACACCGTCCATATGATCGTTCTCTCTTAAAGAGACCCTTTCAGAATCGGTAATGGGCAAAGGCCTTATTGGCCTCGGCCATCTTGTGGACAGCCTCTCTTTTCTTGATAGCCCCGCCCCTGTTGTTCGCCGCATCGATCAGTTCCGCGGCCAGCTTCTCGTGCATGGTCTTTTCGGAGCGTTCCCGAGCATGGGTAATCAACCAGCGGATACCGAGGGCAACCCGCCGCGACGGAATCACCTCCGTCGGCACCTGATAAGTCGAACCGCCGACGCGTCTTGATTTGACTTCGATCACCGGTTTGACGTTGTTCAAGGCTTTTTCAAAAACATCAACCGGAGGCTCCTTCACCCGATCCTGGATAATGTCAAAGGCCCCGTACAGGATGGACTCTGCAATGCTTTTCTTCCCCCTTTTCAGGAGATTGTTGATGAACCTCGCCACCATCCGGTTGTTGTATTTCGGATCCGGCAGAATCTCTCTCTTGGCAACTACTCTTCTCCTCGGCATGATCTATCTCCGCTTAACTCGGTCTCTTGGCCCCGTATTTCGATCTTCCCTGTTTCCTGTCCTGGACGCCTACGGCATCCAGCGTTCCCCGTATGATATGGTAACGCACACCGGGAAGGTCCTTGACGCGGCCTCCACGAACCAGAACGACGGAATGCTCCTGAAGGTTATGTCCGACACCCGGGATATAGGAAGTAACCTCGTAACCACTGGTCAGCCGCACCCTGGCCACTTTTCTCAGAGCGGAATTCGGCTTCTTAGGGGTGGATGTGTAGACCCGGACGCATACTCCCCGCCGCTGCGGTGAACTCGCCAGCGCCGGAGTCGCCGCCTTCCGGGCAATCTTGGCTCTTCCCTTCCTTACCAGCTGATTTATTGTAGGCATTATTCCTCCCAGCCGTTTTCCGGCTGTCTTTTATCTGGTCCAGCAAAAGACGGTATGGCTATCAATTCGCCGCTTCAATGTCAAGAACTTTCTCGCTATTTTTTTCATCCAAAGGCACGGCTTCCAATTGAGCCGGTTCGCCGCCAGTCGTTTCAATCCCCAATTTCTTGTACATGGAAAGCCCGGTGCCCGCGGGAATCAGCCTTCCCATGATGACATTCTCTTTGAGACCGCGCAGATAATCGGTCTTCCCCGCAATGGACGCCTCCGTCAACACCCTCGTCGTTTCCTGGAAGGATGCAGCCGAGATAAAACTCTGCGTCGAAAGGGATGCCTTCGTAATCCCCATCAGGATGGGTTCACCCTGAGCCGGTCGCCCGCCCTGTTCCACCACGCGTTCGTTTTCCTCCTGAAAACGGAGACGCTCCACCTGCTCATCGGCCATGAAGGTGGTGTCTCCCGGATCCTTTATCATAACCCTGCGGAGCATCTGGCGGACGATCACCTCCATGTGTTTGTCGTTTATCTTGACTCCTTGGAGGCGATAGACCTCCTGAACTTCGTCCACCAGATAGCGGGCGAGTTCCTTTTCTCCCTTGATCATCAGCAGATCGTGAGGATTGTTAACCCCGTCCATGAGCGCTTCGCCCGCCCTCACACGGTCCCCTTCCTGAACGCTAACATGCTTCCCCTTGGGGATCAGGTATTCCTTCTCATCCTCTGCGTCGGGGGTGATGACCACCTTCCGCTTCCCCTTGGAATCCTTGCCGTAGGAGACGACACCATCAATCTCGCTGACCACCGCATACTCTTTCGGCTTTCGTGCCTCAAACAGCTCCGCCACGCGGGGAAGACCGCCTGTGATATCCTTCGTCTTGGTAGTCTCCCGCGGAATCTTCGCGAGAATATCGCCGGCGTTGACCGTATCCCCCTCCGACACCACAATGTTGGATCCGACCGAAAGCAGGTGCCGGGCAACCGCTCTCGCGCCCGGGACTTTAGCTGTCTTGCCCTTCTTGTCCTTGATGGAAAGACGCGGACGCATATCCGTCCCTTTGGACTCGACGATGACCTTGCGCGACAGGCCGGTCACCTCGTCCACCAACTCCTGCATGGTCTTCCCTTCGATAATATCCCCGAACTTGACCGTTCCGTCTACCTCGGCCAGAATCGGGATGGAAAAGGGATCCCACTCCGCAATAAGATCACCTCTTTTTTGATCGACGGGACCTTTCACCCGGCTGCCGTCCTCCACTTTGATATGCGCCCCATAGGGAACCGGGTACTTGCCGCGGCTTCGCCCCTGTTCATCAAGGACATGAACCTCGCCGTTGCGGTTCATAACGACAAGTCCGCTGGCCCGGCTCTTTACTGTATTGAGATTCACGAATTGGATGAGCCCGTCATGTCTGGCTTCCAACGTTGAGTGTTCCTCGAACTTTGCCGTACCGCCGATATGGAAGGTTCTCATGGTCAACTGGGTTCCAGGCTCGCCGATGGACTGGGCCGCGATGATGCCGACCGCCTCGCCGATGTTGACGAGATGTCCATGGGACAGATCACGCCCATAGCACATGGCGCAAACCCCGTGTCGCGACTTGCAGGTGAGAACCGACCGGATATTGATCTTTTCGATCCCGGCATCGTCGATCTTCTTCACCAAAGCTTCATCGATTTCCTGATTGGCATGGACCAGGACCTCCCCGGTGAAGGGATCCTTGATCTCTTCCAATACAACCCTTCCCAAAACGCGTTCACCCGCCGTTTCGATCATTTCCCCGCCTTTCATCAGCGCGGAAACATAGATCCCGTTGATCGTTTTGCAATCATCCTCGGAGATGATGCAATCCTGGGCCACATCCACGAGTCGCCGCGTGAGATACCCTGAGTTGGCCGTCTTCAATGCGGTGTCGGCAAGCCCTTTCCGGGCGCCGTGCGTGGAGATGAAGTACTCCAGCACCGTCAGGCCCTCCCGGAAGTTCGCCCGGATCGGGGTTTCCATGATCTCACCGGAGGGTTTGGCCATCAGCCCCCTCATCCCGGCGAGCTGACGGATCTGAACCGCGCTCCCTCTTGCGCCAGAATCGGCCATCATGTAAATAGGGTTGAAGCTTTCCCCTCTGGTCACGTTTCCGTCAGGATCAATGCGTTCTTCTGTTGTGATCCCGTTTAGCATCTCCGCGGCAATCTTCTCCGTCGCCGTTGCCCAGATATCGATGACCTTGTTGTAGCGTTCCCCGTAAGTAATCAGCCCTTCCATGTACTGCTTCTGGATCCCAAGCACGTCCTTGTCGGCACGCGCCACGATCTCTTTCTTGGCGGCCGGGATGACCATGTTGTGGATCGCAATGGACACCCCGGCGCGGGTTGCGTATTTGAACCCGATGTCCTTCAGACGGTCGGCCAACAGAACCGTGGTTTTATCCCCACGGGTGCGGTAGCAGTGGTTGATCAGGTTGGCCAGCTCCTTCTTGTTCATGACCTTGTTGATCGCATCAAAGGAAATCGTCTCGGGAATGACTTCGTAAAGCACAACCCGGCCCACGGTTGTCTCTTTCATCTCCCCATCGATACGAACCTTGATTTTTGCACTCAGATCCACCGCCTGTGCGTCCAGCGCCGACCGGACCTCTCCGGGATCGGCAAAGACCATTCCCTCGCCCTTGACGCCGCTCTTCGAGCGGGTCAGATAATAGATCCCCAAAACAATATCTTGGCTGGGGATGATGATCGGCATCCCATTGGCCGGGGAAAGGATGTTATTGGTCGACATCATCAGAACGCGAGCCTCGGTCTGGGCCTCAATGGACAAAGGCACATGCACGGCCATCTGATCGCCGTCGAAATCGGCGTTGAAGGCCGTGCAGACCAGAGGATGAAGCTGGATGGCCTTTCCCTCGATCAGGATGGGTTCGAAAGCCTGCAGGCCGAGCCGGTGCAACGTCGGCGCCCGGTTCAGCATGACCGGATATTCCCGGACCACCTCGTCAAGAGCATCCCACACCTCGGACGTTTCTTTCTCCACCATCTTTTTGGCGCTCTTGACTGTCGTTACGTACCCCTTCTCCTGAAGACGCCTGTAAATGAACGGCTTGAAGAGTTCCAGTGCCATCTTCTTGGGAAGGCCGCACTGATGCAGCCTTAGATCCGGACCGACGGTTATAACCGAACGTCCCGAATAATCCACCCTTTTCCCGAGGAGGTTCTGGCGGAATCGGCCCTGCTTCCCCTTGAGCATATCCGAAAGAGAGCGGAGCGGGCGTTTGTTCGTCCCCATGATGGCCCTTCCCCGTCGGCCGTTGTCGAAGAGGACATCCACCGCCTCCTGCAGCATCCTCTTTTCATTACGAATAATAATTTCAGGTGCATTGAGCTCCTGCAGGCGTTTCAAGCGGTTGTTCCGATTAATCACCCTCCGGTAGAGATCGTTGAGGTCGGAGGTCGCGAACCGTCCACCGTCCAAAGGCACCAACGGACGCAGGTCGGGCGGAATCACGGGAAGAATGGTCAGAACCATCCACTCCGGCCTGTTGCCCGACTTTCGCAAGGCCTCAACCACCTTTAATCTCTTTACGTACTTTTTCCGCTTCGTCTCCGAAACAGCGGTCTTCAACTCCGACCGGAGTTCGTCATCCAGCTTATCCAGATCGATCTCCTCGAGAAGGGTTCGGACGGCCTCTGCGCCGATGCCGGCTTCAAAAGCTTCCGGTCCATACTGATCTTTCAGGTCATTATATTCCTCGTCCGACAGGAGATCCTTTCTCTTCAAGGGGGTGTTCTTGGGATCGAGGACGATCCAGGACTCAAAATAAAGAACCTTTTCCAGCTCTTTCAGCGTCAGATCGAGGACATTCCCGATCCGGCTGGGAAGGCTCTTGAGAAACCAGATGTGGGCGACCGGTGTGGCTAAAGTAATATGCCCCAGTCTCTCCCTGCGGACCTTGGACTGGATGACCTCCACACCGCATTTCTCGCAGACGACACCTCGGTGTTTCATCCGTTTGTAGCGTCCGCACAGGCACTCATAATCCTTGACTGGACCGAAAATTTTCGCACAGAAAAGCCCGTCGCGTTCCGGCTTGAAGGTCCTGTAATTGATCGTCTCCGGTTTCTTGACCTCCCCATGCGACCAGGAAAGAATTTTTTCCGGAGATGCAATCGATATCTTGATCGCATTGAACCTTATGGGATCCTTCGGTTTCTCAAAATAACTGAAGACGTCTTCCACGTATGATATCTCCTAATATTGCAAAAGAAGCGAGGCGGGCGAAACCCTTCCGCCCTGCATCGCTATTTCTCTTCAATCAGCTCTAAATCGAGGCACAAGCTCTGCAGTTCTTTCACCAGAACGTTGAAGGACTCGGGTAAACCCGGCTCCGATGTGTGTTCGCCCTTGACGATCGCTTCATACATCCGCGTTCTGCCGGTAACATCATCGGACTTGACCGTCAGGAACTCCTGCAGGGCATAAGCGGCGCCATAGGCCTCCATGGCCCAGACTTCCATCTCTCCCAATCGCTGTCCCCCAAACTGCGCCTTGCCGCCAAGCGGCTGCTGGGTCACCAAAGAATAAGGGCCGATCGACCTGGCGTGGATCTTGTTATCGACCAAATGGTGAAGTTTCAGCATGTAGATCATCCCAACGGTGATTTCCTGGTCGAAGGACTCCCCTGTCCTCCCGTCATAGAGTTTAGTCTGACCCGTTTCAGGAAGGCCGCCGGCCTTGAGCATGTTCTTGATCTCTTTTTCATCGGCGCCGTCGAAAACCGGCGTGGACACCAGAATACCTTTTTTGAGACGACCCGCAAACTTACGGACTTCGTCCCCGTTTGCACCGTCAATGAAACGGTTAAATTCGGGAGAGGAATAAATCGTCTTCATCTCCTTCTTGAGCAGATCCAATCCGCTATTCTTCTCCATGAGGGCATTGAGCTTTTCGCCGATGCCTCTGGCTGCCCAGCCCAAGTGCGTCTCCAGGATCTGCCCCACATTCATTCGGGAGGGAACACCCAACGGATTCAGGACAATGTCCACCGGCGTTCCATCCTTGAAGTAGGGCATGTCCTCCTCGGGAAGTATCCGGGAAAGAACCCCTTTGTTTCCGTGACGGCCCGCCATCTTATCTCCAACGGAGAGCTTTCGTTTGATGGCAATGAACACCTTGACCAGTTTGATCACCCCCGGTGGCAGTTCATCACCGGCCTTGAGTTTTTCGATCTTGTCCTCGAAATACGCATCAACGAACTCTTTTTTCCGGGAGAGGTTCTCATACAGGACGCCGATCCGGGTCTCCGTCTCATCCTCGCCTTCCGGGAAGATCTCCCGCCAGAGTTCAAAAGGCGTCCTCTCCAGAACCTCTTCAGTAATGGCCTCCCCCTTCTTCAAGAGAATCCGTTTTTTCTTCGGATCGGAAACCTTCACCGCCGATTTCTTTCCGATCAGCATCCCGGCGATCTGCTTCCTGACTCCCTCGGTGATAATCCGGATCTCATCATCCCTATCCTTGTACAGCAGAGAAACGGCCTCTTCCTCGATATATTGGGAACGGCTGTCCCGCTCTGTTCCCTTCCGGGCGAATATTTTTGCATCGATCACAGTGCCTTCAACGCCGGGAGGAACACGCAGAGAGGTATCCCGGACATCGCTCGCTTTTTCCCCGAAGATGGCCCGCAGGAGCTTCTCTTCAGAGGAGAGCTGTGTTTCTCCCTTGGGGGTGATCTTGCCGACCAGAATGTCGCCCGGCTTCACCGCCACGCCCATTCGAACGATGCCGCTGTCGTCAAGGTTTCTCAGCGCATCTTCTCCCAGATTGGGAATATCCCGGGTGATCTCTTCCTTGCCCAGCTTTGTATCCCGGGCCATTGTCTCGAATTCCTCAATGTGGATAGAGGTATAGATATCGTCCTTGACAATCCTTTCGCTGACCAGGATGGAATCCTCGTAGTTGTATCCCCCCCAAGACATAAAGGCGACCATCACGTTCCTTCCCAGGGCCAGTTCCCCCCTTTCCGTGGCAGGGCCATCCGCAATAATCTCTCCCTTTCGCACCTTCTGCCCTTTGCTGACAACGGGTTTCTGGTTGAAGCAGGTGTCCTGGTTGGAGCGCTGATATTTGATCAAATTGTAGATATCCACCCCCGTGTCAAGTCCCTCTTTCGCGGGGGTGTCGCATTTGACGACGATTCGCGCGGCATCCACACTCTCGACCACACCCGATCTTCGGGCGGCCACGACGGCACCGGAATCCCGCGCCACAACGGACTCCATTCCCGTTCCAACCAGCGGAACCTCAGGTTTCATCAGGGGTACTGCCTGCCGCTGCATGTTTGATCCCATCAGGGCTCGGTTGGCGTCGTCGTGTTCCAGAAACGGGATCAGAGTCGCCGCCACACTGACCAGCTGAGTGGGAGAAACATCCATCATGTTGACATTCGTCGGGACGACGGAGAGGAAGTCTCCCCCCTTCCTCGCGGAAATCAGCGGCCCAATGAACTTCCCGTCTTTGTCAAGGGGTCTGTCGGCCTGGGCAATGACCAGGTTTTCCTCTTCGATCGCGGTCAGAAAACGGACCTCATCAAGCACCCGCCCCTCTTTCACCACGCGGTAAGGCGTTTCAATAAATCCAAATGCGTTCACCCTTGCAAATGTGCTCAGGGAGACTATCAGCCCGATATTGGGACCCTCCGGGGTTTCCACCGGACAGATGCGTCCATAATGGGTGGGATGGACGTCGCGAACCTCGAATCCCGCCCGCTCCCGGGTCAAACCTCCCGGACCGAGGGCCGACAATCTGCGCTTGTGCGTAATCTCGGAAAGAGGGTTAGTCTGATCCATGAACTGTGAGAGTTGGCTGCTTCCGAAAAATTCGTTCACGACGGCCGAAACCGGCTTGGCGTTGATGAGATCGTGGGGCATCATGGTTTCAATGTCCTGTAGACTCATCTTCTCTTTGATCGCCCGTTCCATTCGGACCAAGCCGATCCGGTACTGGTTCTCGATCAATTCGCCGACGGAACGAACCCGGCGGTTGCCCAGATGGTCGATATCATCCACACTGCAATCGGGGGTGCCGTTTTTCAGGTCGATCAGATACTTGACTGCCGACAGGATGTCCTCATTGCGCAGAACCGTTACGCTCGTCGGCACATCAAGTCGGAGCTTGTAATTCATTTTCGCTCGCCCTACATCGGAGAGATCATAGCTGTCCGGCTCAAAAAAGAGGCTGTTGAAGAATTTGTGCGCGGTTTCCGGCGTCGGTGGATTGCTCGGACGGAGTCGCCGGTAGATCTCGATTATCGCATCCGCCGCCGTCTCGATCCGGTCCATTAAGAGCGTATCCCGAATGGAGGCATTCTCACGATCTTCATTGATATGAACGAACCGAAATGAGACAATTTTCTTATCTTTCAGAAGATCCAACCCTTGCGCCGTCAATTCTTCGTTACATCGGATTAGAATCTCACCGGTTTCAGGATCAAGGATATCGGCAGAGAAGATCCTCCCGATGATATCTTCTTCATTCACCGGTATCCGGGTCACTGCGGAATCAAGCATCTTCTTCAGCAGGGGCTTGGAAATCTTCCTTCCCTTCTTGACAACGATATCTCCAGCCTTCGTCTCGACATCCGTGGGTGCCTTTTCCCCGATAAGAGAATCATTTACAGCGATATAGAAGCGACCTTTCTCCAGAAACACCTGCTCAATACTGTAAAAGTAGTTGAGGATGAACTGAGTGGAATTTCCCATTGCCTTCAGGAGGATCGTCACCGGCATTTTTCGCCGGCGGTCAATTCTCACATAGAGCAGGTCCTTGGAATCGAACTCGAGATCAAGCCACGATCCTCGGATCGGAATGATCCTGGATGAGTAGATCAACTTGCCGCTGGCAAGGGTCTTGCCCTTGTCATGATCGAAGAAGATCCCCGGCGAGCGGTGAAGCTGGCTCACGATCACCCTCTCCGTCCCGTTCACAATAAAGGTACCGTTTTCGGTCATCAGGGGGATCTCTCCGAAATAGATCTCCTGCTCCTTGATGTCCCGGATAGGATTGGGCTCTGTATTCCGCTCCGTATCAAATACAACAAGCCGGACGACGATCTTCAGAGGGGCCGCATAGGTCATTCCCTTCTGAATACACTCCTTCATGTCGTACCGCACATCACCGATTCTGTAACTCACGAACTCAAGCGAACATTTTCCACTAAAATCGGAAATGGGGAAGACGCTTTTAAAGGCGCCCTGCAGCCCATAGTTCCCCCGTTTATCAGGATGGATCTCCTGCTGAAGAAACTTCCGATAAGAATCGGTCTGAATATCGATCAGGTTGGGGATATCCAGTATCCTCCTGATACGTCCAAAATTCTTTCTAAATTCGCCCATAGCATCCTTTCGCCTGGAGCCGTTAGCGATCTCTCTGCTTTAACCCATAAAACATTTGAGAAAAGCCCCCAATCCGTGTTTCTGCAAAATCATGCAGAAATAAACAGGTAGTCCTTCAGGGGGTCTATCCCTTGCCGTTCTTTTAAGGTTTGGCCTACGGATCGCCTACTTACTTGATTTCAACGGTACCGCCAACCTCTTCAATCTTCTTCTTAATATCGGCGGCCTCATCCTTGGAGATGCCCTCTTTGACGGGTTTGGGAACGCCATCCACCATATCCTTAGCTTCCTTGAGACCCAAGCCTGTGATGGCCCTGACCACTTTGATCACCTGAATTTTCTGATCACCAAACCCGGTCAGGATCACATCAAATTCGGTTTTTTCCTCAACCTGAGCCGCCTGAGCCGGCCCTGCGGAGGCAACCATGGCAACCGGCGCTGCGGCACTCACGCCAAACTTCTGCTCCAGCTCCTTCACCAGTTCCGAAAGCTCCAGAACCGTCATTCCTTCAATAAACTGTACGACATCTTCTTTTGTAATTTGATTCGCCATTGTCCTATTCCTTCCTGTATGTGATTATTAGTTTGCTGACGCCTTCTTTTCCCGATAGGCATCGAGAACCTGTACAAAAGTTCTCGGAACCCCGCTCAGGACATTCACAAGGGAGGTCTGCACCCCGACCATCAGAGAAAGCAGCTTCCCAAGCAAAACCTCGCGGCTCGGTAAATCGGCAAGGGTTATGATCTGCTCCCTGCTCAGAGCTCTGCCGTTCATCACGGCCGCCTTGATCTCAAGATTGGCATTCTTCTTGGCAAAATCAACGAGCGCCTTGGTGGTCTCGACCACGTCTCCGCGGGCGATTGCTATGGCAAGTGGCCCCCGAAAGTGCTCTTCCAGCGCGCAGAAATCGGTTTCGCGGGATGCGATGGAAAGTAGCGAATTCTTGACAACCCGAAGTTCGGCGCTGGTCTTTCGTAGAGCAACTCTCAACGCCGTTAACTTCGCCACATCCATCCCACTATAGCCCGTCAGAACGGCCAAATTGAAATCTTTCAGTTTCGCATGGAGTTCAGCAGCAACCCGTTCCTTCGTTCTCCTATCCAATATTTAAACCTCCTTTCCCTTCCGATCCTTTTTTCCGACCTAAGGAAAAAAGAACAGGTTTGAAACGTCAGAGAACAGAGCAACATACAGGACAATTTTTCGGCCCAAAAGGCCATTGTTCCCAGTCTCGGCAGGCCGACCGATTGCGTTTAAACTTCCTGTACCTGCTGTCTCAGACACGTTATTCACGTTACTGATGGCCTCTCCCAAGGCCATGTATTAAATGTTCCGGACGGCTAGCGGATCCACCCTAACCCCTGGACCCATAACGGTCGAAAGGGCGACACTGCGGATGTACAGCCCCTTGCTCGATGCGGGCTTGAGTTTGATCACCATCTCCAGGAGGGCCATAAAATTTTCCGTCAGTTTATCCGCTCCGAAAGATACTTTGCCGACGGGGCAATGCACAATTCCGGCCTTTTCCACACGGAATTCAACCTTCCCGGCCTTCAATTCCTGAACGGCCTTTCCCACATCAAAAGTCACCGTTCCCACCTTCGGGTTCGGCATGAGTCCGCGGGGACCGAGGATCTTTCCCAATTTGCCCACGCTTCCCATCATATCCGGTGTAGCGACGACCCTGTCAAAGTCCATCCAACCGCCCTTAATCTTTTCAACGATATCATCCGCTCCAACCACATCGGCGCCAGCCTCCAGTGCCTCCTTTTCCTTTTCCCCCTTTGCAAAAACCAGCACTCGGACCGTTTTGCCAAGCCCATGGGGGAGTACCACAGAGCCACGGACCATCTGATCGGCATGCGCCGGATTCACCCCGAGCCGGAGGGCAGCGTCGACTGTCTCGTCGAATTTCGCCCTGGCAGTGGCAACGACCAGCGCGACCGCCTCTTGGACGGGATACCGCTTTCCCACCTCAATCTTCTGCCTCGCCTCAATGTACTTCTTGCCTCTATTGGACATGACCAAACCTCAAATC
>JAHFBU010000017.1 GCA_023249795.1 Syntrophaceae bacterium | reverse complement strand
AGGGCATACTGGATAAGGTCATTCGTTCCGATGCTGAAGAAATCCACTTCCTTGGCTATCTCCTCGGCAATGATAACGGCTGACGGGACTTCAATCATGGCCCCGATTTCGATGTCCTTCCCCAGTTTCGTCCCCTTGGCCAACAGTTCATCCTTCACCTCGGTAAAGATCCGCTTGGCCGCGCGGATTTCTTCGATCCCGGAAATCATCGGGAACATGATCCGGAGCTTTCCCTGAACGCTCGAACGTATGATGGCCCGGAGCTGGATCTTGAAGAGGTCCACTTCCTTCAGGGAGAAGCGGATGGCCCTGAGTCCCAACTGCGGATTCAGTTCACGGGAATATTTCATGTCCGGATAGAATTTGTCGCCGCCCAGATCAAAGGTACGGATGGTTGCCCAGGAAAGACCCTTAACGCCAACGACGGATCGATAGTTGGCAAAATGATCCTCCTCACTGGGAAGCCGCTCCTGGTTGACGTAGATGAATTCCGTTCTGTAAAGCCCGATCCCGTCCGCGCCATGGAGAATCGCCGAGGGGATCTCTTCGATGAATTCGATATTGCCGCCGATCTCCACACGATGATGGTCCTTCGTAACCGCAGGCAGAACCGCGTAATCCAGCAGATCGTCCTGGGCCTTTTCATACAGTTTCTTCTTCTCTTCATAGCGCTTGCGGACCTCCGGATCGGGATGGACGATGGCAATGCCGGCGGCACCATCAATAATGATCTCATCATTGGTGCGGACGGCCCGGGTGATGTTCTTCAAGCCGACCACGGCGGGTATTGCGATCGATCGGGCGATGATCGCGGTATGGGAGGTTTTCCCGCCGATATCCGTGGCGAACCCAAGCACCCTGTCGATCTTGAGTTGCGATGTATCGGCGGGCGAGAGGTCGGTCGCGATAATAATGACCCCTTCCGCCATGTCGATCGCAGCCGGCTTTTTCCCGATGAGATTCGCAATAATTCGCTCCCCGGCATACTGGATATCGCTGATGCGCCCGCGGAGATAGTCATCCTCCATCCGGTTGAAGATCTGCCGGTATTTGTCCACCGTCATCCGAACGGCCCACTCGGCATTGACGGACATCTCCCGGATATTCTGCAGCGTGAGATCGATAAATTTCCGATCCCGCATAATCATGATGTGGACATCGATGATATAGAGCGGCTCCATTCCGCCGCCCAGATCGCCAAGGCTTTTTTTTATTTCGACAAGTTGTTGCTCGGATTCCCGCAGGGCCTTCCGGAAGCGCCGAATTTCCCCCGCCACCAATCTCGAATTGCTCAGTTTGTAAAGGGGAACCTGGGCATCCAGACGATCGAAAAGATAGGCCTTGCCGATGACGATCCCCGGTGAAACACCGGTCCCCTTTAGGACGAACGTTTTTTTCAGATCATCCTCAGCCATGAAATCCCCAGCCCTTTATTTCCGCACGCAGAGCGGACTCGTTTTCGGATACGCGCCGTCACGTCTCCCCGAATTTACCTTCGATCAGACGGGTCAATGCCTCCATCGCCTCCCCCGCATCGGCACCCTCGGCACAAATGGTCAACCGGCTTCCCTGGGGACAATAGAGCGTAAGAATATCCAGAATTCCCCTCCCATTGACTTCGACACCGTCCTTCGCCAGAGTGATTTCAGCCTGGAAGCGATTGGCCGTATCGACCAGTTTCGCGGCCACCCTCGCATGAATGCCCAACTGGTTCGTGATTTCAAACGTCTTTTTTTCTGCCATCTCGTAAAAAATAACCCCGCAAAAAAGAGTGATGCCAAAACTGAACCGGAATAAACCCTCCGCCATCGATCCGACTCCGGTTCACTGCGGAAGATTTCGCCGCCAACGGACGGCGTTGCCTAACATGAATGACCCATAAAAGTCAATGGATTCGCCTTCAGGGTGGCCGCGATCTTTTCGCGATTTCGGTGGGATATGGAAATGAAGTATTTTCTTGACATCATTTTCGTATTCTGATAGCAAGGCGCGCCTTATAAGAAAGGGAATGACCGACCTGACTTGGCCATGATCATGGTTTCGGAAGCGGGTCGGTTTTTTTGAACCCCACACATCCACCACAGGTGAAAGAAGAGGAGAGAACCATGATTTGTCAGACGATTAAGAGCGGAATCGAGTGCGCATTCATGACGAAAAAAGGGTGCGGATTCAACGGCGGCGCCTGCAACGCGATCATTGACAATTGCGAGGGTTGCAGCAAGGTGATTGAGTGTGTTTCAGGAAAGTACTGCCGCGTTTATCCGGATCCGACCGGAAAATGGCGGACAGGGAAATGTCCGACAGCCACTCATATCAAGATCGATCTCAAAGAATCGACACAGAAGGTCAACCCACTCAAGGCATCGAAGCGGGCGAATAAGAAATAGGACCGGTGGCCTGCTCCTCTTTTCGGCAAGAGGAATGCACAGACCGCTTCACTGGCCTACACTGAAAAGGCCGATGAAAACCATACGGTTTCCATCGGCCTTTTTGTGAACTCTGCGAGTTGCAACTAACTTATGAGTTCCCGGATCAGGCGCAGCCCCTTCTCGATCTCATCGAGGAGCCCATCCCGCGAATCGTGCACCGCAACCGCCTCCTCGCCCCGCATCTTATGGAGCTGTTTCCTCGCCCCGTTGATGGTAAAGTTCTCCTCATAAAGAAGTTTCCGGATCGTCAGCAGCTCCTCGACATCTTTGTGCCGGTATAGACGCTGATCGGCTCGGGTGCGAATCGGCCTGACCGTTTTGAACTCGGACTCCCAGTAGCGAATCACATAGGGTTCAACACCCAATAACCGGCCGACCTCGCCAATGCGGAAAAAGGACTTATCGGGAATCGACACATTCATCATCCCATCCCAATATCACTCGTTATGTCCCGTGTTCCCGGCACCGGATTCGCCGCAATCGGAAGACAGAACGGTCCGGATCAGCCGTTGAGCGCCTTGCGAAGAACCTGACTTGACTTGAACGTCAGCACCCTTCGGGCCGAGATGGAAATCTCGTCGCCGGTCTGCGGGTTCCGGCCGCGCCGCGATTTCTTCTCCTTGACGACAAAATTTCCAAACCCGGAAATCTTGATCTTCTCACCCGACGTCAGGTTGTCCTTAATGATGTCAAACACGGACTCAACGATCCTCGCCGAATCCTTTTTCGAAATCCGCGGTTCCATCTTCTCGTATACATCCTGAATGATATCGATTTTCGTCATTTTCCGCCTCCTTCAATGGCTGCAACCTGTCTGTTATTATCTTATGGATGCCCCGGTCGCATGAACGATCCTCTGCACAATCCTCGCGTGGGCCTCATTCACCTCATCATCCGTCAGGGTCCGGTCCGCGCTGCGATATGAAAACCGCATTCCCAGACTTTTCATGCCCGCAGGGATATTTCCCGTTTCATATACATCAAAAATTTTCACTTTTTCAAGCAATTCTTCAAAGAAATCTGCCGCCGACCGAAGTACCTCCGCTGCCGCCACCTCCCGCCGAACCAAAAAGGCCACATCCCGCGAACTCGATGGAAACCGTGGAAGGTTATGGAAGACGGCCTTCGGGGAATAATTTGCTACAAGGAGATCCATATCCAGTTCGCACACAACAGCCGTCGCGGTCAGATCCATCCGGGCCATGACGTCCGGATGCACCTCTCCGAGAAAACCGATTTGCGTTTCGCCGTCGAACAAACCGCAGGCTTTACCCGGGTGAAGAAAGGGCTGCGGAACCGATTCACGAAATGAGGGGGCTGAGACCCGGAGGGTATCCAAGATGTTTTCGGCACAGCCCTTCAGGTCATAAAAATCCGACTGCAGATCCTGAAAATGCCATCGGTCTTCATATCGTCGGCCGGTGATGAGAAAGGCCGCGCGATTGTTTTCCCGGGGTTGTTTCCCCTCTCCCTGCCGTATGAAAGTCCGGCCCATTTCAAAGATCTTCAGATCGAAACAACCGACATCGGCGTTCCTCCGGGCATTCGACAGAAGGCTCTGGACCAGCGTGGTCCGCATCACCGCCTGCTCTTCGGTCAGGGGATTTCGAATCCTGACATGCTGGCGTCGCTCATCGGTTTCGGCCAGACCAAGTTGGTCGATGGCATCGGGAGAGACAAAGCTGTAGTTGATCACCTCCTGATAGCCGGCTCCGGTCATGATCTCACGAACCCGTGCCTCGACCGCACTTTTCCCGTCCACCCCCCCGGCAATCACCGAAACGGCGGGAAGGGTTGCCGGAACCCGGTCATACCCATACATCCGGGCGATCTCCTCGATGAGATCGATCTCCCGGGCGATATCCACGCGACAGGTCGGAGGGGTAACACGGAAGGCCCCCTCCCCCGCCGGTTCGACCGTCATCTTCAGATTTCCCAGGATCCGCACCACATCGGCTTCCGCAACCGCGGCGCCCAGTATATCCTGTATGCGCTTCAAGCGCAGGGGGATATCCTTCACGGCCGCAACAGTCTGTGGGTACTGATCGATCACCCCCCGGCAAACCGTTCCTCCGGAAAGCTCCGCCATGAGACCCGCCGCCCGGTCGAGCGCCCGGACCACCCCTTCGGGGTCAATCCCCCGCTCGAAACGAAAAGCGGCGTCCGTCCCCATCGACAGTCTGCGCGATGTCCGGCGGATGGAGGCGGGGTCGAAATAAGCGCTCTCCAACAGGATCGTCTCCGTATCCTCCTTGACCTCTGAATTGAGGCCGCCCATAACCCCGCCGATAGCAACCGGTTTGACGCCGTCGCATATCATCAACGTGTCGGCCTGAAGGATCCTCTCCTTTTCATCAAGGGATACGAAGGTCTCACCCGCGCGGGAACGCCGGACCACGATCCGGCCCTGTTCGAGAAAACGAAAATCGAAGGCATGCAGGGGCTGCCCCAATTCCATCATCACGAAGTTAGTCACGTCCACAATATTGTTTATGGAACGCAAGCCGACCGCCTCGAGTTTACGCCTCATCCAGAAAGGCGACGGGCCGATCCGGACATTCCTGATGACACGGGCCGTGTAACGGGGGCAGAGGTCGGGATCCTCGATGGAGACCGAGGTGATTCCCCGGATATCCTCATCGTTCTCGGCCACATGGAAAGGCGGGTTGCACAGTTCCTTCCCCATGACGGCCGCCACTTCGCGGGCCACGCCGACCATGGAGAGGCAATCGGACCGGTTCGGGGTCACGCCGATATCGAGAACCGCGTCGTGCAGATCCAGCGCATCCGCCAGTTCCTTGCCCACGGGCAAGTCGGATGGGAGGATCATGATCCCGGAGACATCGGCGCCGATTCCGAGTTCCGCCTCGGAACAGAGCATCCCCTCGGAAACCTCGCCCCGAATCCGGGCGCTGCGAATGACATCGCCGCCGGGCAGAACCGCGCCGACCCCTGCCAGAGGGACGATATCGCCGACGCGAATGTTCTTTGCGCCGCACACAACGGGAAATGTCGCTTTTCCGGCGGCAACCTCGCAGAGGGAGAGTTGATCGGCCTGGGGATGGGGCCGGAGAGAGACGATCCGCGCAACCGTGACCCCGCTGAATGCAGGTTCTATCCGGCGCAGAGAATCCACCTCCAGACCGGCCATGGTCAGTCTTTCGGCCAGTTCCTCCGGCGGCAGATCCACGTCCACATAATCTTTGAGCCATTTCAAGCTGACTTGCATATTAAAACTGTTCCAGGAATCTCAGATCATTTTCAAAAAAGAGGCGGATATCGGATATTCCGAATTTGAGCATGGCGATTCGTTCCAGACCCAGTCCGAAGGCAAAGCCTGTAAATTCTTCAGGATCATAGCCGACGTTCTTAAATACTTCGGGATCAACCATGCCCGACCCCAGGATCTCCAGCCAGCCGCTCTGACCGCAGACCCGGCAGCCCCGGCCGCTGCACATGACGCACCGGATATCAACCTCCGCACTCGGCTCCGTGAAAGGAAAGAAGCTGGGACGGAAACGGAGCGCCGTATCGTCGCCGAACATCTGTCGCAGAAATACCGTCAGGACGCCCTTCAGATCACCAAAACTGACCCCCCGATCCACCAGAAGGCCCTCGATCTGGTGAAACATAGGGGTGTGTGAGACATCCGAATCGCGGCGATAAACACGGCCCGGTGACAGAATCCGTACCGGCGGCCTTGTCTTTTCCATGATCCGGACCTGGACCGGGGAGGTGTGGGTGCGCAGTACGATGTTGTCTTCAACGTAGAAGGTGTCCTGCATGTCCCGCGCCGGGTGGTCCTTGGGAATGTTCAGCGCCTCGAAATTGTAGTAATCCAGCTCGATTTCCGGCCCCTCGACCACTGAAAACCCAAGACCGGCGAAGATCCGGCAGATCTCATCGCGGATCTGCGTGACCGGATGGAGACGGCCCTGCCGGACAGCTCTCCCGGGAAGCGTGACGTCAATCTGCTCGCGGAGGATGGCCTGCTCCCTCTGGGAAGAGACCAGTCTATCGAGAACCTGATCGACCTTGGAGGAAATGGCCTCCTTGAGCTCGTTGCACTCTTTGCCGAAACCGGGTCTATCCTCGGGCGCCACATGCGCGATGTTGCGGAGCAATCCGGTCAGCAGCCCCTTCCGACCGAGATAGCGGGTGCGGATAGCCTGGATCTCTTCTTCCGATCCGGCCTTACCGAGCTCGGCCTCCGCCTGATCCCGAAGGAGCTCAAGCTCTCCCGTCATGCCTGCTGCTCACCCTTTGCAACGGTCGCGATCTCCGAGAATCCGCGGGGATCATGAACCGCCAGATCCGCAAGGACTCTCCGGTCGATCTCGATACCCGCCTTGTGGATCCCGTAAATCAGACGGCTGTAAGATATCTCATTCATCCGCGCAGCCGCATTGATCCTTGCGATCCACAGCCGCCGGAACTCCCGCTTTCTGACCTTTCTGTCCCGATAGGCGTAAGCCATTGCATGGCTCACGGCCTCCGTGGCCGTTCTGAGCAACTTGCTCCTGGACAGCAAGAACCCCTTGGCCGCTTTGAAGATCTTTCTTCTTTTCTTATGAGCCGTCAGACTCCTCTTTACCCTCGGCATTGCTTATCTCCTCATCTCAATATTTGAGGCGTCCAGGGTGAGTGAAAACAGGTTTCACTCTCTCCGCTTCGCACCTCTTTGCACCCCTACAAATACGGAATCAGTTTCCGCATCGCCTTCTCATTGGTATGGTCAAGAATCGCCGATTTCCGAAGGTTTCTCTTTCGCTTCGTCGTCTTCGGCGTCAGGATATGGCTGGTATTGGCCTTGCTCCTCTTGATTTTTCCCGTTCCCGTCACGGAAAATCGCTTCGCCGCACCCCGATGGGTTTTCATCTTTGGCATCACGTCACCCCTATTCTAAATTCTAAGATACTGAGCCCTCTCGGCCCAGGCGAAATATTACTTGGCCGCTTCATTCAACCGGAAGTCCGGCGCAACTGCTCCGCTCACTTCTTCGGTGAGAGAATCATGATCATGTTTCTCCCTTCCAATCTCGGCTGCTGATCAATTACACAACCGTCGGCAAGGGTCCCCTTGATATTTTCCATGATCTTCCGTCCGATGTCGGTGTAGGCGATCTCGCGCCCCCTGAACATCATGGAGATTTTCACCTTGTTGTGCTGCTCCAGAAACTTCAGAACATGCTTCACCTTGACCTCCAGGTCATGCGCCTCCGTCTTGGGACGGATGCGGATCTCCTTGACCTGAATCACGGTCTGGCTTTTCTTGGAGACTTGAACTTTCTTGCTCTGCTGGTATCTGAACTTTCCGTAATCCATGACCCTGCAGACCGGCGGCGCGGCGGTCGGGGATACCTCCACCAGATCCAGCCCTGCCTTGCCCGCCTCCGCCAAGGCGTCCGTCAGGGAAATGACTCCCAGCTGTTCTCCCTCCGCATTGATTACACGAACCGACGCGGCCCTGATCTCACGGTTGATCCTCAAATCCTTAGCGATGGGTCACCTCCAGATATTATAAACTATCGAAATTGTGCGCACTGCTCACGAACGATGTCGATGAACGCATCCACGCCGATGGAACCGAGGTTCTGACCGTCCCGCTGACGCGGAGACACCTGGCCCGAGGCCGCTTCCCGATCACCGATGACCAGCATGAAAGGCGTCTTCTGCATCTGGGCCTCGCGGATCTTGTAACCCAGTTTTTCGTTCCGGAAATCGCCCTCCACGCGGATACCCGCATCCAGAAGGCGCTTCCGAACCTCCTCGCCCCATGGGATGTGCTTTTCCGTCACGGTCACCAGCACCGCCTGCACAGGCGAAAGCCAGAGCGGAAATGCCCCGGCATAGTGTTCGATCAAAACCCCCGTAAATCGTTCGATGGCACCCAGGATCACGCGGTGGAGCATCACCGGCCGGTGCCTTTCGCCATCCTCGCCGATGTAGTGCAGATCGAACCGCTCCGGCAACGTAAAATCGCACTGAATGGTCGCACATTGCCACTTCCGTTTCAAGGCGTCTTTCAGTTTGAAATCGATCTTCGGTCCATAGAAGGCGCCGTCCCCTTCGTTGACTTCGTAGGTCATGCCATTGTCCCTGAGAGCGCCTCTCAGAGCACTTGTGGCAAGCTCCCAGTCCTGATCAGAGCCGATGGATTTCTCCGGCCTCGTGCTGAGTTCCACCTCATATTCGAATCCGAAAATACCCATCGCATAGGCGACGAAGTCGGCGATCGCCCGGATCTCGGCGTTGAGCTGCCCGGGCGTGCAGAGGATGTGGGCGTCGTCCTGCGTAAATTGTCGAACCCGCAGGAGGCCATGGAGCACCCCGGCCTTCTCATGGCGATGAACCGTCCCCAATTCGAAATAACGCAATGGCAGATCCCGATAGGAGCGGATCTTCGATTTGTAGATCAGCATGTGGGAGAGGCAGTTCATCGGCTTGATCCCGTAGACCTGCTCATCCACCTCCGTGAAGTACATGTTCTCACGGTAATGGTCGAAGTGGCCCGACCGCTTCCAGAGATCCGCCTTGAGGATCTGGGGACCGATGACGATGTCGTATCCCCGCTTGAGATGTTCCTTCCGTTCCCAGTCTTCGATCATCGTACGCAACAAGGCGCCTTTGGGGTGCCAGATGACCAGCCCCGCGCCCGCTTCATCGTTGAGCTGGAAGAGATCCAGCTCCCGGCCGAGACGCCGGTGGTCCCGTTTTTTCGCCTCTTCCAGAAGCCGCAGATGTTCGTCGAGCGCCTCCTGCGTCGCAAAACCGGTCCCGTAGATGCGCTGGAGCATCTTGTTGCGTTCGTCCCCGCGCCAGTAGGCGCCCGCCACATTGAGGAGCTTGAAGGCGCGGATCATCCCCGTTGCCGGAATATGGGGACCGCGGCAGAGATCGACATAGCCGCCCTGATTATAAAGACTGACCGTCTCCACATCCTCCGGCAGATCGTTGATCAACTCGACCTTGTAGTTCTCGCCCTTCTTCTGAAAAAACGCAACCGCATCCGCACGGCTCATCTCGCGGCGTTCAAACGGGGCATCCGCCGCGGCGATCAGCCGCATCCGCGCTTCGATCTTTTCGAGATCCTGGGGCGTAAAGGTTTCGGCGTATTCAAAATCATAATAGAAGCCGTCTTCAATGGAAGGGCCGATGCTCACCTGAACACCGGCAAAGGTCTCCTGGACCGCCTGGGCCATGACATGGGACATGCTGTGACGGAGGATCGAGAGCCCCTCCGGCGATGCAGCGTCTATCGGTTCGATGGTGGCGTCTTGGGTCAAAGGTTGACAGAGGCCGACCGGCGCGCCGTTTACTTTCGCCGCCACCGTGGAGAGGAACTTATCCCGGTCCAATCCCGCGAGAAGATCTCCGACAATGATACCCGACGGATGCATGCTCTCTTTTCCACCCGGAAGGGTTATCCTGATCTGATCTGCCATCTTTCGATTCCTGCTG
The DNA here is from genome assembly GCA_023249795.1 of Syntrophaceae bacterium. Classification (GTDB taxonomy): domain Bacteria; phylum Desulfobacterota; class Syntrophia; order Syntrophales; family UBA5619; genus UBA5619. The sequence goes on along the minus strand of JAHFBU010000017.1, from coordinate 3,291 downwards.
TTCCTATGAAGAAAGGGCATCAGCACGATGCGATGATGCCCCCATTGAGACCTGCCGCACACAACAGACGCTGCTACCGACCCGATACAACTTCAGGCCCTGCCTCTTCAAGAAATCAGAGCGATTTTAAAATGGTAGGCACGCAGGGATTTGAACCCTGGACATCCACCGCGTCAGGATGGCGCTCTCCCCCTGAGCTACGTGCCTACGGATGGCTCTCCCATCGGAGAGGGCGCTCTAACTAACAAGAAAATGTAGTGATGTCAAGGCAAATATCATTTTGTTGCATGGCGATTTATGAGCGCCATCCCCTTCGCCATATAATGCAAGCCGGACACAATCGTAAATAAGGCGGTGACCCAGTCGAGAACCAGGGGCCATATCTCATTGAAACCGCCGGGCAGGTGCCTCAGGGACAAGGCCAGCAGAACCGTGATCAACTGCAGGACCGTTGTTACCTTGCTGACGAAAGTCGGGCGGATTTCCACCGGAATCGACACCATGGAAAGAACGGAAATCCCCAGCAGAATGATAAAATCCCGGCTGATGACGATCACGGTCAGCCACCCGGGAATGATATGGAGAACCGACAAGGTTATAAAGGAACTCGCCAGAAGGGCCTTGTCCGCAATCGGGTCCAGATAGGCCCCCAACACGGTCTGCTGGTGCATAAACCTGGCCAGAAACCCATCGAGGGCATCGGACAAAGCGGCAATGATAAATATGACCAACGCCTTGAAGAAAAGCCCCTGTATCAGCAGGATGACGACGATCGGAACAAGGATGATTCGCAGCAGGGAGATGAGATTCGGAATATTCATGCTTCAAATTGTTTGCTGGAATCAGTTTTCTCAAGTTTGCAACGTAACGCAGCATCCGGACTCATTACGGAGCCGTCAGATCTCTCGATCCCTTGCTTTGTTCCATTCCACCCAATCATCGCGGTCTTCCTCCACGGTGAAATCCCGCGCTTTCTCCGGCACGCCATCCGCACCGATCCTCACCTGCTGCATCGCCTTGATGATGACCGTCCATTCTTCCATGGTCACCTTGTGCGGACCGGGAATCGGTTTCGGTCCCGCAACACGGGTGGGCGGCCCCACCGGCTTCGGCGGCTCCACGACCTTTCCCCCGCCTTTGACCTCCACCGTGCCGTCATAAGCCCGGACCAGGGCCGAACGGTCCTGTTCGACGTTCATCCGGTAGACGGTCCCCCGAACCCCGGCGACCGCCTGCCCGCAGGAGATCGCAAAGTTCCCCTTCGCCCCCGTGGCTTTCGTTACACTGGCCCAGATCTTCCCGAGGGTAACGTGGACGTTTACATCTCGGGAAGTCGAGGAGTCGCCCGCTTCCATACGGATCACCTTGAACTCGGAATCTCCGGCAAAACGCAGGCGGCTGTTGTCGCTCAAAATGACTTCCATCTGCGCCCCCGCCTTTGTGCGCACCTGGTCGCCCTCCCTGAGGAGATCCTTCAAACTCAGGGGAGTCCATGATGCCTTCCCCAGCCCAAGAACTTCGGCAGAACCTTTCAGATAACTGACCGCGGCGGAACCACCGCCTATGTCCAGGGTTTCGGCGCGTTTGGCGTCCGCCGGCAGAAAACCGCAAAAGAAGAAAAATATCGTCAAAAGCAAAGGCAGGAACCTGCGGTTCATGGCTCTCCTCCTTTCAGCTTTTCAATCTCCTCGCGGATGATACGCTCGGCAATATCGGGAATAACCTCGCGGGCAACCTTTTCCGCGATTTCAGCCGCCCGTTTCATGATCTCATCACGAAGCCCGGCATCAACGAACGCCATCTTGGGTCTTCTGTCGACGACATCCATGAGATCATGGATCTTCTCGGCTCCGGGCTTCGTTTCCGACACGTTTTGCTCTCGCAGCCCGGATGCGGAATCGAGAAGATCCACAAGATCGTGGATCCTGTCTTCCGGCTTTAACACGCGCCCTTCGATCATCATCACATGCTCCCTGATCTTCGTAACATCCGCAGGCTTCAGCCTGACGGCGACCGTTATCACACCTCCATGGACAGTTCAAGGAAATAGTAGGAACCGGTAGATCCGCCGCCGCGCAACACCGGTCTCGCGCGCTATCCGGTCCGCCATATCCCGTCGGGAAAGTTCTTCTCCGGCTTCCTGCTTCAATTGCTCGCAACGCCTGATAAGCTCTTCGTCGGAGCATTCCGGAATTTCCGCGGTCCGACCGGCCACAATCAGGGTCACTTCTCCCTTGACCGTCCCGTCTCCCATACCGGAACTCACGGCCCCGACCGGTCCCCGAAGAAACTCCTCATGGATCTTGGTCATCTCCCGGGAGACGACCACTTCGCGGTCGCCCAGCGCCGAGGCGATGTCCTTGAGGGATTCAACCAACCGGTGCGGGGACTCGTAGAAGACGAGCGTCCTCTCCTCTTCGCGCAGGGAGGTCAGAAACTTCCGGCGGCGCATCGATTTTGACGGCAGAAATCCGAGGAAAACAAAGCTGTCCATCGGCAGGCCGGATGCGCTCAGCGCTGCAATCAGGGCAGAAGCCCCGGGAATCGGTGTTACCCGGATACCCCGCAAGATCGCGTCCCTGACCAGAATGTAGCCGGGATCGGAGATCCCGGGTGTCCCGGCATCAGAGACATAGGCCACGTCCTCCCCCTTGAGCAGCCTCGCGATGAGAAGCCCGCTTTTTTTCGCCTCGTTCTGATCGTAGAGGCTCGTCAGGGGCGTCGGAATCTCATATCGGTCGAGGAGAATCCGCGTCCGGCGCGTATCCTCGGCCGCGATCAGGCGAACCTCCTTCAAAATACGGATCGCCCGGAGGGTGATATCTTCCAGGTTCCCGATCGGGGTGGCCACGACGTAGAGGGTTCCTGTCGTTTCGGGTCCGCCCTCCTCGGACCTGCCTGAAGGCTCTTCCATGGCAGGCCGATTTTCGCGAGGCCCTTGCTTCCAACGTCCGCCCTTTTGTTGCTGAAGGTTTTTTCTCATAAACGGGCTTGTTTTCCTCGGAATCAGGTCGAAAAGATAAAAATTTGATTGACAGATAAAATCGCTACGTGGTTTATAACAGCGTCGCAGCGGAAATACCAGAAAAACAAAGGCTCTCGAACACGGAATGCAGGAAATGAAAAGGGCCGACGGAGTCTATTATTATTCATGGGGGCAGGCAAAATGAAGCGGATTCTCGTCACCGGCGGCGCCGTCTTTCTCGAATCTCACCTCTGCGAACGGCTTCTGGCCGGGGGACATTTTGTCATCTGTCTCGACAATTTCTTCACCGGCAGCAAGGAGAACAT
>JAHFBU010000204.1 GCA_023249795.1 Syntrophaceae bacterium | reverse complement strand
CACGGCGGGGGGATCTTCGAGGATATGTGGCGATGCATCCAGCAACTGATGCGCGGCGCGCATATACGCCGTGCCTAATGCGGTGATGCTTGGATTCCGGTCAGACATCGTTCATCTCCGTATCAGGGCCATTTCGCCTTATAGGCCGCCAGGCCGTCTTGCCATTCAGGGGATTCGAAAGAGCCGCTGCTGCTGTGCGTAATGGCTATCGGCCAGGTGCCGATCTTCATGCCTCTGCCGCGCGCCGTCCGGCAAAAATCGAGATCGTAAAAGTTAAATGCGAATTCTGGGTCGAAACGCACGCCATGGTGCAACAGGTGTGAACGACGCGTCGCCAGGAAAACCCCGTCGAGCAACTCGCATTCGGATGGGACGTCTCCGTAAATGGAGAGGTTGCCGAAGGGCGCGGTTCCATGAGCGACTACCCCGCTCAGATGCGGATAATCCCAATCCTGCTGCGCGATCTTGAACGCCCAGCCGACATGGGGATCGGCAAGCCGTTTGTTCCCGGCGACCCCGATGATCTGGAATCTCTGAAGCCCCTCGACGATGCGCGTCGTTACGAAGAAATCATCGATCCAGACATCATCATGGATGAACAAAAGGATGTCGCTCTCGCTCCCCGCCTCGATCCGCGAATTGTATACCTGGGGCAGGCCCAGCGTGTTGGAAAAGAAGATCCGGGGGACCAATCTTGTATCGGGTTGGAGTCGGCACAGAGAAAGCCCGAGGGGCGTGCGCTGAAACGCAGCCTGATCATGTCGGGTTGCCGCAATGACTTCGATCATAAGTGATGCACCTTCATAACCCGCAACGGCGCGGGGCCTCCATCCGGAAGGCAGGGGCAATGAACCACGGCAGGCGCCGTTTGTCAATAATTTTGAAGATGATTTTGCATGAAACGCCGGCCGGACGATTGGCGGTTGAGAAAGGGAAACGCTTGTGGTAAACGGGACGCTCAAACCAACGGAGGCGCGATTCCCATGCGGGATCTTCTGCAAAAAATCCAGGTTCATGTGCCTTTCGATCTTCTCCGGGAAAAGTTGTTGCCCACAGTGCTTCGGGAAGGGATCAATCCGGAGATCGGCATCTACCACCATCACCTCGACCGTTTTCAGGCGGCTGATTTCAGGGACACGGCGGCACAGCTCGCCGATGCGGGCCGTTCGGTGACCTTTCACGCCCCCTTCATGGATCTCCGGCCGGGGGCGCTCGACCCACGGGTCCGCCGGACTTCCCTCGACCGTCTCCGCCAGGTCTTCGACCTGATCCCCTGGTTCCGGCCCCGCTCCGTGGTCTGCCACCCCTCCTTCGACGAAAGATACTATGTCGGCATGGAAGAGCTGTGGCTCGAAAACAGCCTTGACACCTGGCGGACCCTCCTCGATTGCATCCGGGGGACGGAGACGATCATCGCCCTGGAGAATGTCTATGAACGAAACCCCGAACCGTTGAAACTGCTCCTCAACGCGCTTGCCTCGCCGCAGGCCCGCTTCTGCTTCGATCCCGGCCACGCCAACGCCTTCGGCGCCGTGCCCTTGAACCTTTGGATCGAAACCCTGGGCGATTTCCTGGGAGAGATCCACCTTCACGACAACCGCAGCACAACGGACGAGCACCTGCCCGTGTGGGAGGGGAACATCCCTTTCCGGGAACTGTTCGCGGCGGTGCGGGAGCGAAATATCAAACCGATCCTGACCGTCGAAGCCCATTCGGAAGAGGATCTCGGGCGGGCCTTGGAAAACCTCCGGGCCATGCAGCTGCCGGAGAGTTCATAGTGTGAGACCTCTGCGCGATTTCCAAAGGTAACCATGTCTCCTTGCCCGTCGAGCGGGCGAAGACGGGGGTAAATCGGGAACGATGCTTCGCTACATTGCCAAAAGACTGCTCTTCATGATTCCCCTGCTTTTCGGGATCACGGTCATCTGCTTTGCCGTGATGCACCTTGCGCCCGGTTCCCCGACCGACCTCCAGACCCAGATGAACCCGCGCGCCTCCGTCGAGATGAAGGAGCGCCTCCGGGCCATGTACGACCTGGATAAACCCCTTACCGAGCAATATCTCCGATGGGTCGGCAAGCTGGCCGTCCTCGACCTCGGGGTCTCCTTTTCGACGGACCGCCGGCCGGTCTCCGACAAGATTCTCGAACGGCTGCCGATCACGATCCTGCTGAACGTGCTCTCGATGCTGCTGATCTTCGCGGTGGCCGTCCCCATCGGGGTGCTCTCCGCCGTCCGCCAGGATTCCCTCTTCGACCGGGTTGCGGGCGTCGTCGTTTTTATCGGCTTTGCTGTGCCGACCTTCTGGCTTGCGCTGCTGCTCATGATTCTCTTCGGCGTCCAACTGGGGTGGCTCCCGATCTCCGGGATCCGCTCCCTCAACGCCGAGTATCTCCCGCCGGGGATGGCCCTCTGGGATCTGATCCGGCACCTGATCCTGCCCGTGCTTCTCTCCGCCTTCGGCGGGCTGGCCGGACTTTCGCGTTACATGCGGGCGAACATGCTGGAGGTGATCCGCCAGGATTACATTCGGACGGCCCGGGCCAAGGGTCTTTCCGAGAGGGTCGTGATCTACCGGCACGCCCTGCGAAACGCCCTTCTTCCGGTGATCACCATCCTCGGCCTGTCGGTCCCCGGGCTGATCGGGGGGAGCGTGATCTTCGAGACGATCTTCGCCATTCCCGGCATGGGGCAGCTCTTCTACATGGCGGTCATGGCCAGGGATTACCCGGTGGTCATGGGGATCCTATTCATCGGCGCCGTGCTCACGCTGCTGGGGAACCTGATCGCCGACGCCTCCTACGCGGCGGCCGATCCGCGGATCCGGGTCTCTTGAAAGAGGTTCATATGGGAAGTGATTTTCGGAAAAGATTCCGGAAGAATCGAATGGCGGTCGCCGGGGGCGTCATCGTCATCGCCCTGTTTGCCGTCTCGCTGCTCGCCCCCTGGCTTGCCCCCTATGACCCCAACGCGATCGACCTGAAAAATGTCCTTGCCCCACCGTCGGGCGGGCACCTCTTCGGAACGGATCCGCTCGGGCGGGATGTGCTTTCCCGGATGATCTGGGGGGCGGGGATCTCCCTCAAGGTGGGCTTTGTCGCGACCGGGATCGCGATCCTGATCGGGACGATTCTCGGGGCGCTCTCCGGCTACTATGGCCGGTGGGTGGACGCGGTCATCATGCGGTTTGTGGACATCATGCTCTGCTTTCCGACCTTCTTTCTGATTCTTGCCGTAATTGCGATCCTGGAGCCCTCGATCTGGAACATCATGATCGTCATCGGCCTGACCGGCTGGATGGGGGTGACGCGGCTTGTCCGGGCGGACTTCATCTCGCTCAAGGAGCGGGACTTCGTGCAGGCGGCCCGGGCGATCGGCGCAGGGGATCTCCGGATCATCTTCCGCCACATCCTGCCGAATGCGATGGCGTCGGTCCTGGTCACGGCCACCCTTGGCGTGGCCGGGGCGATCCTGACGGAATCCGCCTTAAGTTTCCTCGGGATCGGGGTTCAGCCGCCGACGCCGAGCTGGGGGAACATCCTCACCGCCGGGAAGGACAACATCGACATCGCCTGGTGGCTTTCGTTCTATCCGGGGCTTGCCATCCTGATTACCGTGCTGGGCTACAACCTGCTGGGGGAG
>JAHFBU010000203.1 GCA_023249795.1 Syntrophaceae bacterium | reverse complement strand
TGGGCAATGCCTTGTTCTTGACCTTGAATGTCGATGAATTGATCACCACCTTCGCCCCGCCGGCAAGATGTCCCTTCAGCGAGCCGCTTTTCTCGTCCGCAGCCAGGGTGGGGTCCTGAAATTTACCCGTGCATTCCACGACGACATCGACACCGTGATCCCGCCAGGCGATCTCGGCCGGATTTCTTGCCTCTCTCAGAATCGTCACGGGGATGCCGTCTATGAGAAGCGCGCCTCTCTTTTCATCGACAATCTGGATGATTCCTTTCGCTTTGAGGCCATACAGGAACCGGTGGATGGTCCCATAGTTTGCGTCCTTTTCGATCAATTGCGCGATGGCGGGAAGCCCATTTCCGACCTCTCTGCCCAGATTGACGACAATTTCCTGAAAATATTTTCTCCCAATATGGTGCCACAGGGCAAGCTTGCCTATTCTTCCAAGGCTATTGATGCCGAGAACCGGCCTTCTGTTTTCAAAAACATCGACTTTTCCCATACGAATGCCTCCTGTCTGTTTTGAACAATCGTTACAAACATGCCTTTCGAATTAGCCACAAACTTGCCCGCTCATACGAAGATGTGGCGCCCGAATCCGGTCGGGATTCAAGGGGCAAGTGCTATTTATCCTGCAATATTGTGATTCCCGGCAGTTCCTTCCCCTCAAGGTACTCGAGCGACGCACCGCCTCCGGTGGAGATGTGTGTGATCCGGGCGGCGACCCCTGCCTTTTCGACGGCGGATGCGCTGTCCCCGCCGCCGATGATCGTTATGGCTTTTGACGAGGCGAGCGCCAGAGCGATCTCTTCCGTTCCCCGGGCGAACGCTTCGATTTCAAAGATGCCCAACGGTCCGTTCCAGATGATCGTGCCGGCGGACCGGATCGCTTCTTTGAACAGTTCAACGGTCGCGGGGCCGATATCGACGCCGATCATATCCGCCGGGATCTGACTGATCGGGACGACCTTTGACGGCACGCCCGCGGCCACTGCGGCCGCGATCACCGCATCGACCGGAACGATGAGTGTCAGATGGGCCATCGCCTTGAGTTCCGCCCATATCGCCCGCGCCTGATCGATATACTTTTCTTCCACGAGCGATTTCCCGACTTCAAACCCCTGTGCCTTCAGGAAGGTAAAGATCATCCCGCCGCCGATGAGGAGAGTATCCACCTTGCGGGAGAGATTCCGGATCACCATGATCTTCGACGACACCTTTGCTCCGCCGATGATCGCGACCAACGGCCTTTGGGGATTGTCGAGGGACTTGCCCATGATTTCGAGTTCCTTTTGGATCAGAAAGCCGCAGACCCCCGGCAGAATGCGGGCGACCCCCTCGGTCGAGGCGTGGGCCCGGTGCGCCGTTCCAAACGCATCGTCGACGTACACATCCGCGAGCGCCGCGAGCTGTTTCGAGAAGGCGGCATCGTTCTTTTCTTCCTCCGGATGGAAGCGGACATTTTCGAGCAGGGCGACGTCGCCGTTTTGAAGGTTTGAGACGGCGGCCTCGATTTCAGCTCCGACGCAGTCGTCCAGTTTGGCGACTTTCCGGCCGAGCAGTTCCTCCAGCCGTTTGGCGATGGGGTTCATTCGCAGCCCTTCCGTCACGCCGTCGGGCCTTCCCAGGTGCGAGACAAGGATGACCTTCGAGCCCCGGTCGATCAGGTAGCGGATGGTGGGCAGGGTTGCCCGGATGCGCATGTCATCCGTGATGTTCCGCTGCTTGTCCATCGGGACATTGAAGTCGACCCGAACCAGAACCTTCTTCCCTGTCAGTTCCCCGTCGTTCAGATCCGAAATGCATTTTTTCATGTGCGGGCCCTCCTAAAGACAAGGAGCCGTTCGTCTTGAAACCGATTGTATCATCATCTGAAAAAGTGTCAACGGACAACGATCCATCAGCGGCTCTTTTCGACACCGGCGCGGTCGCAGTAAATCGCCAACGGACATCGGCTGCAGAACGGAGAAATGGGGCGGCAGACATTCCGCCCGAAGGCCACAAGAAGCGTATTGAATCGCGACCAGTGTTCCTGCGGGAGTTTTGACCGGAGGGCGAATTCCGTTTCTTCAGGGTTCTTTGTCCGGACGTATCCGAGACGGTTGGAGATGCGGTGCACATGCGTGTCAACGCAGAGGCCGGCCTTGCCAAAACCGAGGGAGACGACCAGATTGGCCGTTTTCCGTCCCACCCCTTTGAGCGTCAGCAGTTCTTCGATGCTGTCCGGCACTTTGGACTGAAAACGTTCGATGAGGTCCCGGCAGACGTGCCGGATCGTTTCGGCCTTGTTTCGGTAGAATCCGACGGGATAGATCGCTTTCTGAATCGTTGTTTCCGAAAGCCGGAGCATCTCCTCGGGCGTGGAGGCGAGTGAAAAGAGCCGCTCCGTCGCCGCTGCCGTCACCTCGTCCTTGGTCCGGAGGCTCAGCAGCGTGGAGATGAGGATCTCAAAGGGATCGCGGTGTTCCTCGGCGAGCCTGGTAACAATGGGAAGCTCCCGCTTCGCCAGATCCTGCTCCAGAAGACGGATAATCTCCGCGATATTCCTGTCGTCCATGGGTGTTCACCGTAGGTTTCAAGTGAAGAGTTGGGGACATGTTCCGGGGAATAGACCTTCGGGGACATGTACCGGAAGCCCGAAGGGATCGGAACGTGTCCCCGGAACACGGAGTTGGGCTCTTAATAAGCCTTTAGTTGTAACCCTCGTCGTTGGCCAGCATGTCCAGATGGAGCGTGGCGATGTCTTCCACATCGAGGTCCGCCTTCTGCTTCGCCTCCCGGAAGTCCACGATCTTGATGTACCGCTTACACTCGTTGCAAACATCGACGCTGTACCGCTCGTCCCCTTCGATCGTAAAATAGGCGAGACTATGCTGCTCCTCATTGCCGCAGAAGGGACATTTGACCCGCAGGTATTTCCATTCGAAGCCGCACTGGTTGCAGAAGAGGTAGCGGCTTTCATTCTTGTCCCGGATCTCGCCGATCTTGGGTTCCCGTCCGCAGATGGGGCAGTAGCCTTCCGTCCAGTTTGCCTTTCGGGCGGCCTCCCCGTAATGTGCCACGACCTTCTCCAGCGCCGGTCTGAGGCTCTCTTCGATGAACAGCTCCACGAGGTCGAAGGAGCTTTCTTCCTCATCCTCCGTCGCCTCTTCTTCCAATGGTACGGAATTGAAGGATTCGTAGATCAGGTCGTTGAAGCGGATTTCGCCTTCGAGGATCTTCCTTGCCATTTCGCCGGTTTCCCCTGGCGCCCGTCTTTCGGCGATCTCCAGCAGGGCCAGAAAATAGGCCTGGGGCTCCTCAAGGTCATTAATGACCGAAGAAAAATCGACGAGAGGCAATCCCCCCGCCATTTTGGCTGCAATCAATTTTTCATTGATGGGGAAGATCTCCCTCTGCATCCGGCGCCGGTGTTCCTCGCGCAGGATAAGGATCTCCTCCAGAATGTCAAGAAGCTCCGCATAATGGGGGCTCAAATTCCGGTGGGTCTGTATCGTCTGCAATGCATCCTTCAACACCATTGACATGTCTGCTTGCTCTCCAAATATTTTGAGGGTCTGGCGCTCTATATCCCCTTTCCCCCCACAAGTTCAAGCGATATTTATCAGGGATCGCGCCTTCGGGATGTCGCCTGGCTGTATCAAATAATGTCTCATGATTTTAGACAGATAAATATAATCTT